>JBDTJD010000137.1:0-5412 GCA_039935975.1 Caldimonas sp. | reverse complement strand
CTCACCTTCAGCGCGTTGAGCACGCCCGCGCCGACCACGATCGCCGTGCCGTGCTGGTCGTCGTGGAAGACCGGGATCTTCATGCGCGAGCGCAGCGCGCGTTCGACGTAGAAGCAGTCGGGCGCCTTGATGTCTTCGAGGTTGATGCCGCCGAAGGTGGGCTCGAGCGCGGCGATGAGGTCGATCAGCTTGTCGAGATTCTTCTCGGCGACCTCGATGTCGAAGACATCGATGCCCGCGAACTTCTTGAAGAGAACGCCCTTGCCCTCCATCACCGGCTTGGCTGCGAGCGGCCCGATGTCGCCGAGGCCCAGGACGGCCGTGCCGTTGGTGATCACCGCGACCAGGTTGCCGCGTGAGGTGTAGCGAAACGCGTTCGCGGGATCGGCGACGATTTCCTCGCAGGCCGCCGCGACGCCGGGCGAATACGCGAGCGCGAGGTCGTGCTGGTTGAGAAGCTGCTTGGTCGCGGCGATCGCGATCTTGCCCGGCGTCGGGAACTGGTGGTAGTCGAGCGCGGCACGGCGCAGTTCAGCGGCTTTCTGTTCGGAGTTCGACATGGTTCGCTCGGTGCAATGGGCGGGTCTGCGGTGGGCTGAACGACCGCGCGGAGTCGGATCATTGCAGACTTGCACGTCGCATCGACCGGGATGTTTCCCCCGGGCACGGGCGGGCCGCACCGGCGCCGATAATCGACCCACATGCCCGGCCTCGGCGAATTCGAGCTCATCGAGCGTTTCTTCACCCGTCCGGCTCGACGTGCCGCGCTCGGGGTCGGCGACGACTGCGCCCTCATCCAGCCGACCCCCGGCATGACCCTCGCGGTCTCGTCGGACATGCTGATCGAGGGCCGCCACTTCGTCTCGACGGTCTCGCCCGAGCGGCTCGGCCACAAGGCACTCGCTGTCAACCTCAGCGATCTCGCCGCCTGCGGCGCGCGGCCGCTCGCGTTCACGCTCTCGCTCGCACTGCCCAGCGTCGACGAGGCTTTTCTTGCGGCGTTCTCGCGCGGCCTGTTCGCGCTCGCCGAACGGGAAAGCTGCGAGCTGATTGGTGGCGACACGACGCGCGGACCGCTGGTGATCGCGATCACCGTGCTCGGCGAGGTGCCTTCGGGATCGGCGCTGCTGCGCTCGGGCGCGCGCCCGGGCGACGATCTGTACGTGAGCGGCTCGCTCGGCGATGCGCGCCTGGCGCTCGAGGTCTTTCGTGGCACCGTCGCTCTCGACGAGGCGTCGTTCCGGTCGGTGCGCCAGGCGATGGAATCGCCGACCCCGCGCATCGGCCTCGGTCTGGCCCTGCGCGGCCTGGCGACAAGCGCGATCGACGTGTCCGACGGGCTGGTCGGCGATCTCGCCCATGTCCTCGAACGATCGGGGGCGGGCGCCGTCGTCGAGATCGACGCGGTGCCGCGCAGTGCGGTGCTCGCCGCCCAGGCGCTCGCGGTCCAGCATGAATGCCTTCTGACCGGCGGTGACGACTACGAACTGGTCTTCACGGCGCTGCCCGAGCGGCGCGACGCCGTCGCCGCGGCGGCCCGTCACGCCGCCGTGCCCGTCACGCGCATCGGCCACATCGAGAGCGGCCACCAGCTGCGAGTCGTCGACCGGCACGGCGAGGCCGTGACGGGCCGCGGCCGGCCTTTCGATCATTTCCTCCCTTGATGGTGCACCTCCGACCGGCATGAACGAGCCTGCGATCAATCCGCCACTGAAAGGCCCGGGGCGCCGCCCCGGCTGGCGCTTCCTGCTTGCCCATCCGGCGCACCTGCTGGCGCTCGGCTTCGGCAGCGGCCTGTCTCCGATCGCGCCGGGCACCGCCGGCACCCTCTGGGCCTGGTTCGCGTACGTTGCCTTCCAGCCCGGTCTCGGCGACGCGGGCCGCGGCGTCGTCCTTGTCGTCGCCACCGTCGTCGGCTGGTGGGCGTGTACGGTGACGGCGCGTCATCTGGCCCAGGCCGACCCGTCCTCCGTCGTCTGGGACGAGATCGTCGCCTTCTGGCTCGTGCTCTGGCTCGTGACTCCGGCGACCTTCACGGAGCAGGCGGTCGCCTTCGTGCTCTTTCGCATCTTCGACGCGGCCAAGCCGGGACCGGTCGCGTGGGCCGACCAGCGCTTCAAGCTGCGCCGCGGCCAGCCGATCGGCTGGGCGCAGGGCTTCGGCATCCTGCTCGACGACTTCGTTGCCGCCCTGTGCACGCTCCTCGTGATCGCCGCATGGAGGTTCGTGTGAGCATGGACGCACCGACCGCCGCGCTCGTCGCCCGCCTCGCGGCTGCGCTGCGCGCGCGTCTCGCCTCGATGGCGACGGCAGAGTCGTGCACCGGCGGCCTCGTCGCCGCGGCCTGCACGTCGCTCGCCGGCTCGAGCGACTGGTTCGAGCGCGGCTTCGTGACCTACTCGAACGCTGCCAAGACCGAGCTGCTCGGCGTCGACGCCGCGTTGATCGCCCGCCACGGCGCGGTGAGCGCGGAAGTCGCCCGGGCGATGGCGAACGGCGCGCTCGCCCACTCGCCCGCGACCTTCGCGGTCGCGATCACCGGCATCGCCGGGCCCGGCGGCGGCTCTGCCGACAAGCCCGTCGGCACGGTGTGGATTGCAACGGCGGCGCGCGATGGCGCCGCCGAGTCGGCCTTGCTCGATGCGCACGGCGATCGCGAAGCGATCCGCCGCCGCGCCGTCGTTCGCGCGCTCGAGCTGCTGATCGGCCGCGTCGAGGCGATCACGCCTTCGGTGCGTTGACGCTCAGGCGGTGAGCGCGAGCCGCGTCGTCGTGGTCGTCGTCGAGCGCGGGCCGACCCGCGCCGTCTGTTCGGCGAGCATGAGGACGAGTCGCTTGAGCGCTTCCCACGGATCGAGTGGCCAGTCGGGGTGCCGCAGCCCCTTGACGAGGCCGTCGCAGACGTGCGCCGCGTCGAGCAGATGGGCGAGCGTCGACTCGCTCAGCAGCGTCACCGCGCGCTCGAAGACCCTTTCCTTCGCACCCCAGACGCGCGCCTCGCGCAGGGCGAGCGGCAACGGCTTGCCGGCCGCGAGGGCGTCTTTCACCCGCTTCAGGCCGCGGATGTCCTCGGCGAGCGTCCAGTGCACCAGCACGGCCGCCTCGCCTTCGCTGCGCAGGCCGTCCAGCATGCGCAACGCCCGTGCGGCCTGGCCGGCAAGCACGGCTTCGCCGAGCCGAAAGACGTCGTAGCGCGCGACGTTGAGGACCGCGCTCTCGATCTGCTCGAAGGCGAGCTCGCCGGCCGGATAGAGGAGCGCCAGCTTCTGGACCTCCTGATGCGCGGCGAGAAGGTTGCCCTCGACGCGGTCGGCGAAAAAGGCGAGCGTGCGCTGGCCCTCGCTGCCCGAGGCGACATGCTGGCCCTGCCGCGCGAGCCGAGCGGCGATCCATTGCGGCAGCGCGCCGCGCTCGACCGGATCGACCCGGATCGTGAGTCCGGCGCGATCGAGCGCCGCGAACCAGGCGCTCGACTGCTGCGAGCGATCGAGGCGCGGCAGCTGGAGGAGCGTGATGACGTCGCGGCCGCCGCCTTCGACGGCCATGTCGCAATAGCGCTGCAGCGCCTCCGAGCCGTCCTTGCCGGGCTTGCCGGAGGGGATCCGGATCTCGACCAGCTGACGATCGGCGAAGAGGCTGAGCGCCTGGGCGCTGCCGAGCAGGCTGCTCCAGTCGAAGTGGGCGCCGGCGACGGTATGCACCTGGCGCTCGCTGCAGCCGGCGGCTCGCGCCGCAGCGCGGATCGCGTCGCACGCCTCCTGCGCGAGCAGCGGTTCGTCGCCCCAGACGGTGTACACCGGGCGCAGCTCCTTGTTCAGATGGGCGGCGAGCCGGTCGGCGGCGAGTTGCATCGAATGGCTCCGGTCGGGTCAGGGCAGGCGCACCGACGACAGCCGGCGCACCACCTGCGAGACGATGTCGCTCTGCATGGCGCGGTAGAGGAAGGTCTCCTCCTGCTCCTTGGCGAGCGCGGCGCTCTCGGTGTAGGTGAGCGAGCGCTTGAGCAGGATCTCGCTGTCGGGAATCAGCTCCCGGCCCGAGGCGGTGCGAAGGCGAAAGTCGAAGCGCAGGCGCAGCTCGAACTCGCGGATCTGGTTCGCCGCGGTCTGCGCCACGACGACCTTCTCGCGCGACTCGCCGAGCGACTGCAGGACGACCTGGGCATCCTTCGCGGCCTCGACGACGCGGGTCGTCGGTCCCGACTCGATGTCCTGCTTCAGCTCGGCAACGAGCTGCGAGCGCGGCGCGAAGCCGGCGAGCTGGATGGTGCGAAAGGGCAGCTCGGGCGGGCGCTTCAGCTCGAAGCCGCAGCCGGCGAGCGTGACCGCGGCGCCGAGCAGGAAGCGGCGCCGCATCAGACGACGATGTTGACCAGGCGACCCGGAACGACGACGACCCGCCTGACGGCCCGTCCCTCCGAGAAGCGATAGAACTCGGGTGAGTTGAGCGCCGCCTGCTCGACGAAGGCGCGGTCGGCGTCGGCCGCGACCGTGAGCGCACCGCGCAGGCGCCCGTTGATCTGCAGCATGAGTTCGATCTCGTCGCGACGCATTGCCGACTCGTCGACGGCGGGCCAGGGCGCGTCGAGCAGGTCGCCGTGCGCCGCCTGGAAGCCGAGCGCGCCCCACAGCGTCCAGGTCGTGTGCGGGCAGACCGGGTAGAGCACGCGCAGGAGGATGCCGGCGCCTTCGCGCAGCGCTGGCGCGGCGCCTTCGTCGTTCTCGTGCGACTCGAGTGCGTTGAGCAGCTTCATGGCGCCCGAGACGACGGTGTTGTATTGCATCCGGTCGTAGTCGTAGCTCACCTGGCGCAAGACCGTGTGCACCTCGTGGCGCAGCGCCGGCGCGCTGGCGCGAGCGTCGCCGCGGGCGGCAGCGGATTCGATCGTCTCGGCACGGCGCGCAGCGAATTTCCAGAGGCGCTTGAGGAAGCGATGCGCTCCCTCGACGCCGGCGTTGTTCCAGTCGAGGGTCTGCTCGGGTGGCGACGCGAACATGACGAAGAGGCGCGCCGTGTCGGCGCCGTAGCGGTCGATCAGCTCCTGCGGATCGACGCCGTTGCGCTCGGTCTTGCCCATCTTCAGCATGCCGCGGTACTCGACATGGCTGCCATCGGCCAGGAGCCCGCCGGCCGCGCCCGGGGGATCGCTCGCCGCAGTGACCTCGCCGGGCGGGAAGTAGTCGACCCCGCCCTGAGCGGACGTGCGCGCCCAGACGTGGTTGAGCACCATGCCCTGGGTGAGCAGGCGTGTGAACGGCTCGTCGAAGTCGACCAGCTTGATGTCGCGCATCGCCTTGGTCCAGAAGCGCGCGTAGAGCAGGTGCAGGATCGCGTGCTCGATGCCGCCGATGTACTGGTCCATCGGCATCCAGTACTTCGTGCCTTCGCCGACCATCGCGCTGTCGAGCTTCG
>JBDTJD010000136.1:0-3689 GCA_039935975.1 Caldimonas sp. | reverse complement strand
ATCCGACCGGCGCGATGCTGTCCCGAGACGAGCTCGGCGCTCTCGTCGAGCGCTGCCGCCGCGACCGCACGCGCATCGTCTCGGACGAGATCTACCACGGCGTGAGCTACGGCATGGCGGCGACGACGGTGCTCGCGCTCGACCCGGACGCGATCGTCCTCAACAGCTTCTCGAAGCTTTTTCGCATGCCGGGCTGGCGACTCGGCTGGATCGTCGCGCCGGCCGACTGCGTGCAGACGCTGAACGACTACCTGATCAATCTCTTCCTCGTGCCGTCGAGCCTCTCGCAGCACGCTGCGCTCGCCGCTTTCGACGACATGCCGGAGCTCGTCGAGACGGTCGCGCAGTACGCCCGCAACCGCGACCGCCTGCTCGCCGAGCTGCCGCGACTCGGCCTGCGCGGGATCGCCCCGCCCGACGGCGCGTTCTACCTCTACGCCGACGTCGGCCACCTCACCGAAGACAGCCTCGCGTTCTGCCGCCGCCTCGTCGACGAGACCGGCGTGGCGATCGCGCCCGGCATCGACTTCGATCCGGTCCACGGCCACCGTCACGTGCGCCTTTCGTTCGCGGTCACCGGCGAGGAGGTCGAGCAGGCCCTCGCGCAGCTGGGCCCGTGGCTGGCGCGCCAGCCGCGCTTGCGCTGACCAGCCCCGGGCCGACGCTCACGCCGCCAGCTGCTGGCGATAGCCCTTCAGCACCTCGTCGCGCAGCACCGACCAGATCGCCTGGTGCAGCTCGACGAAGCGCGGCGTCGCACGAACCTCGGCGACATCGCGCGGGCGCGCCAGATCGATCGCGAACTCGCCGATCGGGTGCGCGGCCGGCCCGGCGGAGAGGCAGACGACGCGGTCGCTCATCGCGATCGCCTCGTCGAGGTCGTGGGTGATGAAGAGCACGGCCTTGCGCTTCGCCTGCCAGAGGCCGAGCACCTCGTTTTCCATCAGCTGGCGCGTCTGCACGTCGAGCGCGGAGAACGGCTCGTCCATGAGGATGATGTCGGGATCGAGGACCAGCGTCTGCGCCAGGCTGACGCGCTTTCGCATGCCGCCCGAGAGCTGGTGCGGATAGCGGTCGCCGAAGCCGCCCAGGCCCACGCGCTTCAACCACTCCCGGGCCGAAGCGCTCGCGTCGGCGGCGCCGCGAAATTCGAGTCCGGCGGCAACGTTCTGCAGCGCCGTGCGCCATGGCATCAGGCTTTCCGACTGGAACATGTAGCCAGCGCGCGCGTTGATGCCGGCGAGCGGCGTGCCGAACACGTGCACGCTCCCGGAGCTCGGCGCGAGCAGGCCGGCGGCGACGTTGAGCAGCGTGCTCTTGCCGCAGCCCGTCGGCCCGACGACCGAGACGAACTCGCCGTCGCCGACCGCGAGCGTGACATCGCGCACGGCGGTGTAGCGCCGGCTGCGGTCGGCCTTGTCGGCGAAGGTGCAGGTGACGTCGGCGAGCGAGAGTGCGGGTGGCGTCATGGCCATCGATTCACGGGAGCGGGAACGGCAACGGCGCCGAGTGTAGATCTGCACTTCCAGGCTGAGCACTTTTCACGGCCTCGTCCATCGGCTGCGGGACGATTTCAGACCGCCGGTTCCGGCGCCCGTCGCATTGGGGATGAACCCGGGTCGATGCGAGCCTACCTTGCGTCTGCGTCCACACCGGCCGCTTAGGAGTCACACCATGAGCCCAGTCCGTCTTGTCTTCCTGATGACCGCCTGCACTGCCCTGGCGGCGCCGCTCGCCAGTCATGGTGCGCCGTCGTCGACCTTCGCGTCGGCCGATGCCTGCCCGGCGCGCATGACGCTCGCCGAGCGGCGCATCGTCGAGCACTCCGGTGCCGGCCTGCCCGCGCTCATCGGCTACGTCCACCTGACGCAGCCAATCTACCAGGTGAGCGTCGAGGATGCCGTCGCGATCGTCGACGCGCAACGCGCGAACCGCCAGAGCTGCGCGGTCGCGTCAGCGCGTTGAAGGCGGGCGAGCCGGCCGCGCCCCTCGGGCGGCCGGTTCCGCTCGCGTCGATTCAGGCCGTGGCCTTCGGGTCGTGCGGCTCGGCAGGCACCTGCCGCTCGAGCCGATGCGACAGCGGGCTGATCACGGCCATCAGCATGAAGGCCATGTTGCCCATCGCCGGATATGGCAGCACCGCGCCGAGCAGCGCCGAAAGCACGCTGATGCCGACCACGCCGAGGATGCGCAGGCGCGCGCCGGCATAGAGGCCGCGTGGCATCGGCGATCCGAGCTCCGGATGGCGATGCACGTAGCGCAGCACGACAAGCGCCGTCACCGCGAGCATCGCCATGTTGATCGCGAAGATCACGTGGGCCGCGTAGAGGCTGCTGAATTCGCCCGAGAGCGCGGTTGCGAAGGGCATCAGGCTGACCGCCGCGAGCTGGATCAGATTGAGCACGACGAGCTTCGCATCGGCGTGCCTGACGAACGCGAAAGTCCGATGGTGGCCGACCCAGAACAGCGCCAGCACGAAGAAGCTGAGCAGCCACGAGACGGCCTTCGGCAGGAGCGCGACCAGCGCCTCGCCGAGCACGGCGGCCGAAGCTGCGTTGCCGTGCTCCGGCAGCTTCAGTTCGATCACCAGCAGGGTCATCGCCACGGCGAAGATGCCGTCGGTGAGCGCCTCGATGCGATGGAGCGGGAGAAAGCCCTGTTCGTGGGCAGCGGCCGACATGCCCGGATGATGCCTCAGCCCTTCGGGTACTTCGCGTTGGCGCGCTTCGCGTAGTCGTTGGTCCAGACCGCCCCGAGGTCGATCTTCGCCTCGGCGATCTCCTTGTCGATGCTCGCCAGTGCCCGGCGCGCCGTCTCGGCGCCGGCCTCCGGAATCATGCCGTCGGGCGAGAGTGCGCCCTTGGCGGCGAGAAAGGCATCGACATAGACGGCGCGGTCGCCGAGCAGGTAGTTCTCGGGCACGGCGTTGATGATGTCGCGCGCGCCCGCTTTCTGGATCCAGTGATCGGCGCGGACCATCGCGTTGGCCAGGGCCTGCGAGGTGGCGGGGTTCTTGTCGAGAAAGGTCTGCAGCGTGTACAGGCAGCCGGCCGGCATGGGCCCGCCGAAGATGCGATCGGCCTCGGCGACGACGCGGGTGTCGGTGACGATCTTCAGATCACCCGAGCGCAAAAGGAGCGTGATCACCGGATCGAGGTTGGAGATCGCGTCGATCTGCCCCGAACGCATCGCCGCGACCGCGCCGTTGCCGGCACCGACGCCGATGATCGAGACGTCGCTCGGCTTCAGCCCCGCCTTGGCGAGGACGAAGTTGGCGAGCACGTTGGTCGACGAGCCCGGCGCCGTGACGCCGATCTTCTTGCCCTTCAGGTCGGCGATCGACTTGTAGTTCGGCATCGTCTTCGGGTTGATGCCGAGGACGATCTGCGGCGCCCGTCCCTGCAGCACGAAGGCGCGCAGGCGCTGCCCCTTCACCTGCATGTTGATGGTGTGCTCGAAGGCGCCCGAGGTCACGTCGGCGCTGCCGCCGATGAGCGCCTGCAGCGCGCGCGAGCCGCCGGCGAAGTCGGCGATGGTGACGTCGAGGCCCTCGGCCTTGAAATAGCCCTGGGTCTCGGCGATCGTCAGCGGCAGGTAGTAGAAAAGGTTCTTGCCGCCGACGGCGATCGTGAGCCTGGGCTTTTCGATCGCCTGGCCGCGTGCGGCAAAAGGCAGGGCGAGCGCCGCGG
>JBDTJD010000135.1:0-5423 GCA_039935975.1 Caldimonas sp. | reverse complement strand
GCAACGCGATCGCGCCCGCGCCGGCGTCGATGGCGTTGTCGATCAGCTCGCGCACGACCGACGCCGGCCGCTCGACCACCTCGCCGGCGGCGATCTGGCTGATCAGCTCGCCGGACAGCTCGCGGATGGGCCGGCGCAGTCCGGGCTCGAGCAGGGCGTTCATGTCGGCGCATTGTAGAAAGCGGCGGATGACGGGCTCCATGGTCGATCGCCGAAAGCCCCACGGCCCGTCCGCCCCCGCGATGGAAGCGGCGGGACGCGCCGCGATAATCCGCGCCCATGGATCTTCTCGGCTCGATTCTCGACTTCGTCCTCCACGTCGACGCGCATCTCGCGAACTTCGTGCGCGCCTACGGCGGCTGGGTGTACGCGCTGCTGTTCGCGATCATCTTCATCGAGACCGGCGTGGTCGTGATGCCGTTCCTGCCTGGCGATTCGCTCCTGTTCGTCGTCGGCGCGATGTGCGCGGCCGGCCTGATGAGCCTGCCGCTCGTGCTCGTGCTCCTCTGGCTGGCCGCGGTGCTCGGCAACCAGAGCAACTACGCCATCGGTCGGGCGATCGGGCCGCGCGTCTTCCAGTGGGAGGACTCACGCTGGTTCAACCGAAAGGCGTTCAACCAGGCGCACGCGTTCTACGAGAAGTACGGCGGCATCACGATCGTCGCGGCCCGCTTCATGCCGTTCCTGCGCACCTTCGCTCCGTTTGTCGCCGGCGTTGCGCAGATGACGCGCAGCCGGTTCACCCTCTACGACGTGACCGGCGGCGCGCTATGGATCGGCTCGGTCACGATCGCCGGCTACCTGTTCGGCAACATTCCCTGGGTCAAGGACAACCTCGACAAGATCATCTGGGCGGCGATTCTCGTACCCGGACTCCTGGTGCTCATCGGGGCGTGGCGGGCGCGCTCGAAGCCGGCCGCGAAGCCGGCCTGACGCGCGAGACCTTCGCGACCGGTCCGGACGCGGCCCCGGCAGAGGGCGCACCGCTCGCTCCCGCGTCGGGCCCGTGCGACGTGACCGGACAAGCCTGCTGCTGATAGACCGTGTGTCCGCCGTCGACGCACTTGAACAGCTGCGCGCCGGTGGCCGACGCCGCGCCCGGCGCGAGCAGCGCAAGCAGCAGCGACCCGAAGGTGGCGAGCGCGGCGCGCTTCACGCCGTCTTTCCCGGCACCGGCAGCGCCATCTGCTCGCCGACGGTCTCGGGACGCATCAGTCGCCAGCGCCCGCGCGTGCTCATGTCGACCACCGTCGCCGTCACCTCATCGGCCGTGCTTGCCGGATTGAGGGCGACGACGCGGGCCACGCAGCGCCGGATCCACTCGGACGTATCTCGGACATAGTCGATGTCGGCGTCATCGAGTCGGCAGACCAGGCGCATGGTCTTCTCGAACGGTTCTTCGGGGGTCATGCGATCGGTTCCCATTTCCCGGGCCGGTGCGTTGCCGGCGTGGCGCTGGCGCTGCCCGATGGCGCGCCGTGCATCCCGGATTCTCCCGAGTCGATCCGTGGCGCGCTCGACCGCGCGGCGGGAATCGGCGCAGGGCGCGCAATCGTTCACGGCCGAAAGAGGCCGTGCGCGCGCCGAGGTCCCTGCCCGCTACCTGACGGTGTATCCGCGACCTTCCATGCAGGCGAGAGTGGCGCGCTGGAAGATGCTGGCGTCGGCCATCGCGCCGCTCTGTGTCGTCGCCCAGCGATTGCAGTCGCGCCGGTCGTCCTCGGTCGTCGCTGCGCTCTGGCCCTTGCCCGGATAGAAGATCGGATCCGGGGCGCGCGGGGCTCGCGGCACGGGCTGGCCCGGTCGCGATGCCGGGTCGGCAAGAGTGGCACCGGGCGCGACGAGCACCGGCGGCACGGCGTCGTAGGTGTAGACCTCGTAGACGGGCGAGGGGGCGTATCCGTAGGGCTCCCACCAGCCGCCGTAGTAGCTCGCGGCACCGAGCCCGAGGCCGAGCCCGACGCCACCCCAGAACACGCCCGGGCGCACGAAGCCCCGATGTCCCCAGTAGCCGCCGCGCCAGCCGCCGCCGCCGTGCCACCCTGGCCCGGGACGCCCGCCGTGCCATCCGGCCCCGGGATGCCCGTGCCATCCACCGCCGACCGTGCGGCCCGCACCGGGGGAACCGTGGCCGCCGGCGGCGAGTGCCGGTGCCGCGACGAGAGTGGCGGCGGCTAGGCATGCCGCAAAAGCACAAAGGCAGGGGGCAAGACGGGGAGCGGCGATCTTCATGACGAATCCTCCGGCGGCGGTCCGGTCGAGAGGACCGGATCGATCCGATTCTGCGGCGTGGCGACAGGTTCCGCGCCCGGTCGTGTCAACGTCCCTGGCGACGGAGACGTTTTCGACATGACCTTTTCCCTTTCAGGAGAACAAACATGATCGTCCGCCTCGGCCTCGTCGCCTCCGCCCTGACCCTCGCCGCTTTCGCCTTGCCTGCCGGCGCCGCCGAGCCCGCGGCGTCCTCCGCAGCGACCGAAGCCGGGCATGCCGTCGCCAAGACCGGCCGGAAGGTCGGCCACGTGGCTGCCGAGGCCGGCCGAACGGTCGGCCACGAGATGGCGAACACCGGCCGCGACATCAAGGCGAACGCCAAGGAGGAAGGTCATGCCGCCGGCGATGTCGGTCGCAAGACCAAGGCCGCCGCCAAGAAGGGCGCGCACAAGGTCAAGAGCGCGGTCAAGTCGGCGTCGTCGCCGAGCTGATCGGAGCGGCACGCGGCGCAACCGCGCCGCGATGTCCTCCCGGGCGTCCTGGCCTTCAGGCCGCCAGCGCGCGCGCGAGTTCCGCGGCGCACAGATGCACGGCCGAGTGCGCTTCGTCGATCACTCGACCCATCGTGATGAAGCCGTGGATCTGCCTCTCGTAGCAGACATAGGTCGCCCGGTTGCCCGCCGCGACAAGGCGATCGGCGTAGTCGAGGCCCTCGTCACGCAGCGGATCGAACCCGGCCGTCAGCACCAGCGAGGGCGGCAGGCGCGAGAGATCGTCGCGCAGCAGCGGCGATGCGCGCCAGTCGAGATCGTGCGACGGGGCGTCGAAATAGTTGTCGTGGTAGTAGCCGATGGTCTCGCGCGTGAGCAGGTAGCCGGTGCCGTTGGTCGTGTGCGAGGCATGCGCGCGCCGCTGGTCGGTCGCCGGATAGATCAGGAGCTGGAACGCGATCGGCAGGTCGCCGGCGTCGCGGGCCGCGATCGCGACGACGGCCGCGAGATTGCCGCCGGCGCTGTCGCCGCCCACCGCCAGCCGCGACGGGTCGACGCCGAGACCCTCGGCGTGCGTGCGGACCCAGTAGGTCGCGGCGATGCAGTCGTCGCTGGCCGCGGGAAACGGATGCTCGGGGCCCATGCGGTAGTCGACCGACACGACCGCCGCGCCCGAGCCGTTGCAGAGTTCCCGGCAGAGGACGTCGTGGGTGTCGAGGTCGCCGATCGTCCAGCCGCCGCCGTGGTAGTAGACGAGAACCGGCAGCGGCTTCGACGGATCCGGCTTCGCGCCGATCGGCCGATAAAGGCGCAGTGGGATCGGTCCGCGCGGGCCGTCGCAGCTCAGGTCACGCACCTCGCCCACCTCGGGCGCATCGGGCTGCGTGAAAGCGCGGCGGTCGCGGTAGAACGCTCGGGCGTCCACCGGCGTCAGCGTGTGCATCGGCGGCAGGCCGCGCTTTTCGATGAGATCGATCAGGGCTCGGGCGTCGGGGTGAAGCATCGGATCCTCCAGGAGCCGCCATTCTGAGCGACACCGGGCGCTCGATGAGCGACGGCCGGGGCGGCTAGAGCTGGCGCGATCGCGCGAGCGGCGGATTGCGCGCGAAGTAGCGCTGGATGCCGGTCGCCAGCGCCTCGACGAGCTGCGCCTGGTACTGCGGGTCGCGCAGCTTCTTCTCCTCGTCGGGGTTCGAGATGAACGCCGACTCGACCAGGATCGAGGGCACGTCGGGCGCCTTCAGCACCGCGAAGCTCGCCTGCTCGACGCTGCCCTTGTGGAGCTTGCCGACCTTGCCGATCTGGCCGAGCACCTCGCTGCCGAGCTTGAGGCTGTCCTTGATCTGCGCCGTGGTGCTCATGTCGAGGATGGCCCGAAGGACGGTCTGGTCCTTGAGGTGCAGGGTGTTGGCGCCGCCGACCAGGTCGGCGGCGTTCTCCTTGTTGGCCATCCAGCGCGCCGCGCTGCTCGACGCGCCGCCCTGGCTGAGTGCGAACACCGAGGCGCCGCGCGCGGCCGGCGTGAGGAAGGCGTCGGCGTGGATCGAGACGAAGAGGTCGGCCTGGACGCGCCGCGCCTTCCTGACGCGCTCGTGCAGCGGCACGAAGAAATCGGCATCGCGGGTCAGCATCGCGCGCATGTTGGGGTTGGCGTTGAGCCGGTCGCGCAGCTGCAGCGCGATCGCCAGGACGACGTCCTTCTCGTGCAGGCCGCTCGGGCCGGTGGCGCCCGGGTCCTCGCCACCGTGGCCGGGATCGACGGCGACGACGACGAGACGATCGATCTTTCCCTGCGCGAGGAGGGGCGGCATGGTGCCGGCGATGACCTTGCGCTCCGACGCCCCGGACGCGGCTCCGGGCGCCGCGTGCGCCACGATCGGCGCCGATGCCGAGAACGGCGCAGCGGGTGCGGCGCTGCCGGCGACGCGGCCGATGAATTCGCCGAGCGCATCCTGGACCGACTGCGCCGCGTGATGCTCGGCCTGCTCGCGGTCGCGGATCAGCGCGAGCAGGGGATCGGGTTCCTGGGTCGGATGGAGATCGAAGACGAGCCTGTACTGGTACGCCGCGACCGGGGCCAGCGTGAAGAGCTCGGGCGCGATCGGCTGCTTCAGGTCGATGACCAGGCGAACGACGCGCGGCTGGCTCTGGCCGACGCGCACGCCGGCAATGAACGGGTCGTCGGAACGGACCTTGCCGACCAGCTCGCGCAGCTGCGCGCTCAGCTCGAGGCCGTCGACGTCGATGACCAGCCGGTCGGGTGCGGCGGCCAGGAAATGACGTGCCGAGAGCGGGGCGTCGGATTCGATCGTGACGCGCGTGTACTCGTCGGCCGGCCAGACGCGCACCGCGACGATGGCCGCTCCCCAGGCGATGTCGCGTGCGCCGAGCACGAGCGCGGCCGCGCCCATGCGGGCGAGGGCGCGTCGGCGCGACGCGCTCACGGCAACAGCTCCCGGCCAGTCACGCTCATCGCCTCGAAGCACGCTTCACGTCGATCGCTGTGCTCGTCTGGCGCGATCGACACGCGCAGGTCGCAGGGCGGCAGCAGCGCGGCCGCCTTCTCGGGCCATTCGACGAGCTTCAGACCAGGCTCGGCGAAGACTTCGCGAAAGCCGGCGTCCTCCCATTCGTTCGGATCGTCGAAGCGATAGAAATCGAAGTGGCCGATCGCGAAACCGCCCGCGTGGGCGCCGGCGACGTAGGGCTCCATCAGGG
>JBDTJD010000134.1:0-7943 GCA_039935975.1 Caldimonas sp. | reverse complement strand
ACGCCTTCAGGCTGCAGCCGAGGTCGTGGAACTGCAGGCCGGTGATGCGGCGGATCAGCCGGTTCGCGAACCACGACGGGATCTTGCGCAGGATCCATCCGTCCTTTCGCTTCTCGCGCCAGCCGGCCACCATGTCGAGCTTGTCGTCGACCAGCTTGGCGACCAGCTTCGGGATGTCGGCCGGGTCGTTCTGGAGGTCGCCGTCCATCGTCACGATGACGTCGCCGCGCGCCGCGTCGATGCCGGCCTGCATCGCGGCGGTCTGGCGGAAGTTGCGGGCCAGGCGCACGACGTGGATGTGCGGGCCGACGGTGGCCGCATGGCGCACCAGCGCGTCGCCGGTGCCGTCGCGGCTGCCGTCGTCGACGACGATCAGCTCCCACGGCGACGGATAGTCGGCGAGCGCCGCCTGAACGGCGTCGATCAGCGGCGCCGCGTTCTCGATCTCGTTGTACATCGGCACGACGACCGAGAGCCGGTGCGTCGGCGCAGTCGTCGTCACCGCGACCGCCGGCGACGAAGCGGTCGCGGTCGCGCCGGAGGCGAAGAAAGGGGAGGTAATCATTGCGGATGAGCCGTTCGGGTCGCGGGAGGCCAGGACCGCGTCGTCAGCTGCGCGACCAGCGCTGCGACCAGGCCGACGACGAGGCCGAGCAGGTGGACCGCGAGCGCGGCCGCGCCGACGTGGCCGAGTGAGGTGGCCGGCGCGCGCAAGGCGACGCCGCCCCAGACACCGGCTTCGTAGGTGCCGAGGCCCGCGGGCCCTTGCACCGGCAGCACGGCGGCGAGCTCGCCACCGAGGCTGCCACGCAGCGAATCGACGAGCGGCAGGCCGGCCAGCGCCGCGAGCAGCGCCCCGAGCACGGCCAGCTTCACGGTCCAGTTCGCGAGCGCGCAGAGCAGCGATGCCGGCTGTCGCCACGCCTGCTGGCCGGGTCGCTGCGCATACGCGCCGACCCGCTGCAGCGGACGCCACGGCACGAGCGCGAGCAGCGTGCCCAGGTGCGGCGACGCGAGCGCATAGACGACGAGCGCCGCGAGCGCGAGCGCCGCGCCGGTCGTGGCCGACAGCGGCAGCAGCCAGGCGATCGCGAAGGCGGCGAGGATCGCGACGTCCTGCAGGCGCAGCCAGAGCAGGCTGGCGACCGCGTCGGCGAGCGGCACGCCCCATTGACGGTGGACGATCCAGGCGTAGCCCGCCTCGCCGGCACGCATCGGCACGATGTTGACGGCCGCGTTGTGGAGCAGCATGAGGCGCAGGCAGTCGGCGAAGCGGATGCCGCGCACCTGGGGCTGCCATTCGACGAACAGGCGCAGCGCCCGCAGCGCATAGCTGGCGAGCAGGCCGAGCGTGGCGACGACCCAGAGCATCGGCGGCACGCCGGCGAGCGCATCGAGCCCCTGCGAGACCGATGCGCCGCGCAGCAGCAGCCAGAGCAGCAGCGCGCCGAGCACGAGACCGGCGGCGCCGCCGATCGCCTGCCGCGAGGTCACGGTGCGACTCCGCCGCCGCTCGCGGCAGGCGTGCGCATCGCCCAGAGCCGATAGAGGCCGGCGGCAATGGCGACGCCGCCGACGAGCCACTGCAGCGGTTGCGCAAGCGGGTAGCCGAGCGGGCGCCACAGCATCATCGCGCCGGTGACCAGCTGGATCGTCGCGATCGCGATCTGGCCGTACGGCGTGACGAGCCGACGCGCGAGGTCGACACGGCGCTCGACGACGAAGCCCAGCGCGGTCGCCGCCATGCCGATTCCCGAGCCGACGAGCACGTCGCCGATCCAGTGCGCGCCGACCGCCACGCGCGAGATCGCCACCGCCGCGGCAAGGACTGCGACGACAACCACGCTGCGCCAGGAGCGGCTGCGCAGCAGGATGAAGCCGGTGGCCACGGCGAGCGCGGTCGCGGCATGGCCGGACGGCATCGAGCCCCAGAACAGGCGGTCGCCGATCGGCGCGATGTCCGGCAGCAGCGTGAGCGGGCGCGGCGTCACGAGGCTGCGCTTGATCGCCTGCACGGCCAGCGTCGTGAAGGCGAAGCTCCAGAGCGAGACGGCGACGAAGCGCATCGACCGGTCGCGCAGCAGCGTGACGAAGATGGCGGCGGTGAGGCCGAAGCCGAGGAACGTGAGGTCGGACCAGAGCCAGTCGGGCAGGTGACCCATCGCGCCGCGCAGGGCGCGGTAGGCCGGGCTCGCGTCGCCCGCCAGATGCGACCACGCACCGACCGCGGCCACCAGGGTGGCGACCACGAAGGCCACCGCCAGCGCGTGCGGGAAGCGGGGCGAAGGAGGGGTCGCAGGCAAGGTGGGTGGGCGGCGGCGGCCTATAGTCGGCGCCCATGCGATTGTGCCTAGTGACCGGTGCGGCAGGCTTCATCGGCGCGCACGTCGCCGCCCGACTCGCACGCGACGGCATGCGCGTCGTCGGCTGCGACGAGTTCAACGCCTACTACGACCCGCGTCTGAAGCGCGACCGGGTCGCCGCGCTGCTCGCGCCGCTCGGCATCGACTGCCACGCGATCGATCTCTCCGACGCGGCCGCGACGAGCGATTTCATGCGCCGCCAGGGACCCTTCGACGTCGTCGTGCACCTCGCCGCGCAAGCCGGCGTGCGCCATTCCATCGAGGCGCCGATGGACTACGTGCGCTCCAACGTCGCCGGCTTCGTCGCGGTGCTGCAGGCCAGCGCCGCAACGAAGGTCGGCCACGTCCTCTACGCCAGCTCGTCGAGCGTCTACGGCGCGCGCACCGAAGCGCCCTTCTCCGAGGGCGATCGCACCGACACGCCGGCGTCGCTCTACGCCGCCACCAAGCAGGCGGGCGAGGCGATCGCCCATTCGTATGCCGCCGTGCACGCGCTGCCGGTCACGGGCCTGCGCTTCTTCACCGTCTACGGGCCCTGGGGCCGGCCCGACATGGCGTACTTCTCGTTCGCCCAGCGCATGCGCCGAGGTCAACCGATCCCGGTGTTCGCGCGCGGCGAGCTGCAGCGCGACTTCACCTACATCGACGACGCCGTCGAGGCGGTGCGGCGGCTGCTCGAGCGCGGCCCGCCGCGGGCCGAAGGCGGCGCGCCGGCGGAGGTCTACAACGTCGGCAGCCACCGGCCGGTGCGCGTGCTCGACTTCATCGCCTCGCTCGAGCGCGCCGTCGGCCGCCCCGCCACGATCGACTTCCAGCCGATGCAGGCCGGCGACGTGCCGCTCACCTGTGCCGATCCCGAACGGCTGCTGGCGGCGATCGGCCCCTGGGCAGTCACCTCGCTCGACCGCGGCCTCGCGGACTTCGCGCGCTGGCTCGAGGCGTGGGATCCCCTGGAGGAGTCGCGATGATCTTCGAACAGGTCGCCACCGGCGGATGCCAGTCCTACCTCGTGGGCTGTGCCGACACCTGCGCCGGCGCGCTCATCGATCCCGAGGTGAGCCAGATCGACCGCTACCTCGCCCTCGCGTCGCGCGACGGTCTGCGCATCCGCTTCGTCATCGACACCCACACCCACGCCGACCACTTCTCGGCCTCGCGGCGCATCGGCGAGCAGCTCGGTGCGATGACCGTGATGCATCGCGCCAGTCCGGCGCCGGGCATCGGCATGCGCATCGACGACGGCGAGTCGATCGTGCTCGGCAAGTTGCGCCTGCGCGCCCTTCACACGCCCGGCCACACGGCCGACTCGATGTGCCTCGTCGGCGAGGACCGCGTCTTTACCGGCGATACGCTGCTGATCGGCGGGACCGGCCGAACCGACCTGCCGACCGGCGACCCGGAGGCGCTCTTCGACAGCCTCGACAAGCTGCGCGCGCTCGATCCGGCCCTGCTGGTCTTCCCGGCCCACGACTACAAGGGACGCAGCCATTCGACGATCGCTGCCGAGCTGGAGGGAAATCCCCGCCTGCAGGAGCGCGACCGCGCCGCGTTCGTGCAGATGATGCGAAGCCTCGACCTGTCGATGCCGACCCACCTGACGGAAGCCTTGCGGACCAACATGAGCGGCGGCAAGACCGTCACCGAGATGCTCGCCGAGGCAACCGCGAGCGTGCCCTTCATGAGCATGGCCGAGCTGCGCACGCGGGTCGAGAGCGGCGGCGGCGGACTGGTCGTCCTCGACGTGCGCGAGAAGGAGGCCTACGAGGCGGCCCACATCCCCGGCGCGCGCCTGTTGCCGCGTGGCCAGCTCGAGCTGCGCGTCGACAAGGAGCTGCCCGACCCGACGGCGCGCATCGTCGCCTGCTGCGAGTTCGGCCGCATCTCGACCCTGGCTGCGGCGACCCTGCGCACGATGGGCTTCCAGCGCGCGGTCGCGCTCGACGGCGGCATGACGAGCTGGGTCGAGGCCGGCTATCCGGTGCGCGTGGGCGCGGCGCCCTGAGGGCGGATCAGGAATGCGCCTGCGCGAGCTTGCCGCGCACCCAGGCGCTGAGCGAATCGACGGCGAACACGAGCACGAACATCGCGATCAGCAAGGTCGCGGCCTGCGCCTGCTGGAAGATCGAGAGGTGGAAATAGAGGAGCTGGCCGAGGCCGCCGGCGCCGACGAAGCCGAGCACCGCCGCCATGCGGATGTTCATCTCGAGGCGATAGAGCGCGTAGGCGACGCCTTGCGCCGTCACCAGCGGGAGCGTCGCGTAGAAGAACGAAGCGATCCGGCTGGCGCCGGCCTCCTTGAGCGACCGCTCGGCCGCCGGCGGCACGTTCTCGAGGCTCTCGGCATAGAGGCGCCCGAGCACGCCAGTCGTGTGCAGCGCGAGCGCGAGCGTGCCGGCGAACGGTCCGAGGCCGGCCGCGATCACCATCAGCGCGGCCCAGACCAGCTCGGGAACGCTGCGCAGCAGATTGAGGACGAAGCGCGCGACGAGGCGCGGCCCGAGCCCGAAGCGCCCCGCGGCGGGCAGGGCGAGCACGCCACCGCCGATCACCGCGAGGAGCGTGCCGATGGCCGCCACCGCGAAGGTCTGCAGGGCGCCCCAGGCGGCCTTGGCGACGAAGGCCGGCGACAGGTCGGGCGGGAAGAACTCGCCCACGAACTTGCCCATGAGCCGCATCGATTCGGCGCTGAAGAGCTGGCGCCAGTCGACGGCCAGGTAGGCGAAGCTCGCGATCACGGCCGCGACCAGCGCGACCGCGAGGGCGATGCACGAGGTGCACCACTGAGCCCGGGTCAGCGGCGCCGGCGCCACGGGGGTCGAGACGCTCAAGCCAGCACCCTGCGGATGACGACGCTCATCGCATCGGCGACAAGCACGAGAACCAGGAAGGTGAGGAGGATCGTGCTCGCCTCGCCGCCGTTGAGCATCTTCATCGACTGGTCCATCAGCTGGCCGAGCCCGCCGGCGCCGACAAAGCCCATCACGACCGAGGCGCGCACCGCGCATTCCCAGCGATACACGGTGTACGACGCGAGCTCCTGCGCCGCGCCCGGCACGAGGGCGTAGAACAGGGTGGCCAGGCGCGGACTGCCGGCCTCGAGCAGCGCGCGCGCGGCGCGCGTGTCGCCCGACTCGAGGATCTCGGTGTAGACCTTGCCGAGCATGCCGCCGTAGGTGACGGCGAGCGCGAGCACTCCGGCGCCCGGGCCCAGGCCGAGGGCTCGCACGAAGACCAGCGCCCACACGACCTCGGGGATCGCACGCAGGACGGTGAGCAGGCCGCGAGTCGCCGTGCGCACCGCGACGCCGAGGCCACGCCCGGGCCCGGGGCCGATGCGCGAGACGGCGAGGGCGCGCGTCGCGATGACGGCGAGCGGCGCCGCGATCAGGAAGGCCAGCGCAATTCCGGCGGTCGCGATCGCGAGCGTCTCGAGCGTCGCCTTGGCGAGCAGGGCGAGAAAGTCGGGCGCGGTCGATGGCGGCAGGAAGCCGGCGAGGAAATTCGCCATCACCTGCAGGTTGCCCGGCTCGAAGAGAAGCCAGGGACGGAAGTCGGCCAGCGCGAGCAGCGGCCAGAGGACGACGACGGCAACGACGAGCCACGCCAGCCGCGTGCGCGCTGCCGGATCGCGCAGCGGCGGCGCCAGGGCCGATGCCGCCGCGAGCGCGCTCACTGGCAGCCCGGACGCTTGAGCGCGAGGACGTTGCCGGCCCGCGCGTCGGCGTTCGGCTCGACGCCCTGCTCGGGCAGGACGCGCCCTTCGGTGGCGTAGAGCTCGTGCAGCATCGCGCGCGTCACCGCCGCGGTCGGCCGGTCGAAGACGACGGCGCCGGCCTTCATGCCGATCGTGCGCGGGAACCACTTCAGCGCCAGGTCGACGGCGTGCAGCGATGCGACCAGCGTCGCTCCCGTCCTCTCGCTCGCCTCGACGAGCGCGCCGACGCTCTGGTCGGCGAGCGTCGGGTCGAGCGCCGAGACCGGCTCGTCGGCGAGGATGAGATCGGGCCGCTGGTAGAGCACGCGGGCGATGCCGACGCGCTGCAGCTGGCCGCCCGAGAGGCGGTCGCAGCGATCGAAGACGCGATCGCCGAGGTCGAGGCGCGCGAGCGCCGCGCGAGCGCCTTCGGCGTCGGCGGGCACGAGCAGCGAGACGAGCGACTTCCACGTCGACCACGTGCCGAGCCGACCGGCGAGCACGGCGGTGACGACGCGCAGCCGCGGCGGGATCGGCGCGCTCTGGTGGACGACGCCGATGCGCGCACGCAGGCGCCTGAGGCCGCTCGCGCCGAGCTGCCACGGGTCGCCGCCGTCGATTTCGACTCGGCCTTCGCTCGGTCTGAGCGACGTGCCGAGAACGCGCACCAGCGTCGTTTTGCCCGCGCCCGACGGGCCGATCACGGCGACGCGCTCGCCCCGGGCGAGCTCGACGCTCACTCCGGCGAGCGCGCGCTGGCCGTTGGGGTGGACGAAGCCGACGTCTTCGAGGCGCACGACGCCGATCTCCCGAGCCGCGACTACTTGACGAGGCCAGCCGAGCGCGCCGCCGCCTCGATGCCGTCGTAGTTCGAGTTCTGGGTCGGGATGAACCTGGACGCACGCTGCAGGTCCATGATTTCCTTCATGGCCGGCTGCGACGGATCGAGCTTCAGGAACGCGTCGGTGAGCTTCTTCGTGAGCGCCGGGTCGAGGCCGGGGCGCACCGTCCAGTTGTAGTCGAAGTAGGGCGGCGTCACGGCGAGCACGCGCACCTTCTCGACGTTGGCATTCTTGGACTCGAGGAGCTTGTCCATCACCGAAGCGTTGAGGACGCCCGCTTCGGCGCGCCCGGCGGCGACGAAGGCGACCGTCGCGTCGTGCGCGCCCGAGAACGCGACCGACTTGAAGTCGCGCTCCGGCTCGATGCCGGCCTGCTGCAGGTAGTAGCGCGGCATCAGGCTGCCCGAGGTCGACGACGGCGCGCCGAAGGCGAAGGTCTTGCCCTTCAGGTCCGCGAGCGTCTTCGCCGTGCTGTTGATCGGCACGATGAAGCGGCTCGTGAACTTCGCGTCCTCGGCGCGCTGGACGATCGGCACGACGCCGCCGTTCGTGCGGATTCGCGCCTGCACGTAGGTGAAGCCGCCGAGCCAGGCGAGGTCGAGCTTGTTGGTCGCCAGGCCCTCGACGACGGCCGCGTAGTCGGTCACCGGGATGAACTGCACGTCCATGCCGGTCTCTTTCTTCAGGTAGTCGCCGAGCGGCTTGAACTTCCTCTGCAGCTCGGTCGGCGCCTCGTCGGGGATCGCCGAGACGCGCAGGACGCCGCCCTGGGCGGAGGCGGCTGGCGAGGAGGCGATGCCGGCGACAAGCGCGGCGCCGGCGAGGAGGGCGCGGAGGATGGACATGACGAGAGAGCCTTTGTGGTGGTCAGCGCGACGCGGCGGTGCGAAAGCCCGCGAAGACGTCGCTGCGGTCGGGGGTGAAGAAATTGCGGTAGCTCGGGTGGTGCAGGCGGTCGTGGGTGGCAAACGAGCCGCCGCGCAGCTCGCGATGATCGCCGAACCACGGTTCCGAGTAGTCGCGGTAGGGGCCGGGCACGAATCC
>JBDTJD010000133.1:0-2904 GCA_039935975.1 Caldimonas sp. | reverse complement strand
CGGAGCCTTCGCGCGCGAATCGGCGCAGACGGCGCAGCGCGACCTTGATGTTTCGGGTGCCGAGCTCGAGGTTGTCGTCGTAGTCCTTGAACTGGCGCTGGTCCCAGACCTTCACCGCGCTCTTGTTACGGCCCTTGTCCTGGCCGATGCGGATGCCCTGCGGGTTGTAGCCGTACGCCCCGAACGGGCTCGTGCCGCCGGTGCCGATCATCTTGTTGCCGCCTTCGTGGCGCTTCTTCTGCTCCTCGAAGCGCTTCTTGAGCGTCTCCATCAGTTCGTCCCAGCCCATCTTCTCGATCGCTGCCTTCTCCTCGGGCGTGAGCTCGAGCTCGAGGCGTTTCTGCAGCCATTCGAGCGGGATCTCCTGGGTGAAGTCGGTGAGCATCTCGACGCCCTTGAAGTAGGCGGCGAAGGCACGGTCGAACTTGTCGAACTGGGCCTCGTCCTTGACCAGCGAGGCGCGTGCGAGGTAGTAGAAGCGGTCGATCGAAGGGCCTTCATCCTCATCGTCGATGACGCCCGCCTCGATGGCTTCGAGCAGTGTGAGGTACTCCTTCACCGAGACCTTGAGCTTGGCGGCGCGCAGGGTGAAGAAGAAGTCGATCAGCATGGGCGAAGAGGATAGCGCCGAAGGGGCATACTGCTCGGCCCGCGGCGCAGAGACCTGCAAAAGGAGAACCCCTCATGGCCCAGTTCGAGCCCTACCTCAGCTTCGATGGACACTGCGCCGAGGCGATGCGCTTCTACGAGAAGACGCTCGGCGGCAAGATCGAGATGGAGATGACGTACGGCGAGTCGCCGCCGATGCCCGGCCACGCGGCGCCGACCGGCGACGCGGCCAAGCGGATCATGCATGCGTCGATGACGCTCGATGGTCACCGCATCATGGCGTCGGACATGCCGCCCGGCATGCCTTTCGTCGCCATGCAGGGCATCACCGTGTCGCTGGCCTATCCCGACGTCGCCAAGGGCAAGGCGATCTTCGATGCGCTTTCAACCGGCGGCAGGGTGACGATGCCGTATCAGAAGACCTTCTGGGCAGACGGCTTCGGCATGTGCACCGACCGGTTCGGCACGCCGTGGATGGTCAACGCCGGCGACGCCGGCGGCGCCGACAAGAAATAACCGGCTTGCCGATGACCGACCCGCGCGCCGACCCGCGCGCGTTCCTGCGCGCCCTGTTCGACGCGGCCGTTCGCCAGGCCGTGCCCGGCCCCGGGCTGGCCCGCTTCCTGCCGGCACCGCCGCGCGGGCGCACGCTCGTGCTCGGCGCCGGCAAGGCCGGCGGCTCGATGGCCGCCGCGCTCGATGCGCTCTGGCCGCGCGACGCGCCCATGAGCGGTCTGGTCGTCACGCGCTACGACTACGTGCCGCCCGACTTCGTCGCCGCGGCCGCGCGCGGCGAGACCCGCATCGAGGTCGTCGAGGCAGCGCATCCGGTGCCCGACGAGGCCGGGCGGCTCGCTGCCGCGCGCATCCTCGAACTCGCGCGCGGACTGGGCGAGGACGATCTGGTGATCTGCCTGATGTCGGGCGGTGCGTCGTCGCTTCTCGCCCTGCCCGCCGAAGGCGTGACCTTCGCCGGAAAGCGGGCAATCAACGACGCGCTGCTCAAGAGCGGCGCCGCCATCGACGAGATGAACTGCGTCAGGAAGCACCTCTCGGCGATCAAGGGCGGGCGGCTGGCCGCGGCCTGCGCGCCGGCGCGCGTCGTCACGCTCCTGGTCAGCGACGTGCCGGGCGACTCGCCGTCGGTGATCGGCAGCGGCCCGACCGTCGCCGATCCGACCACTTGCGCCGACGCGCTTGCGGTGCTGCGCCGCTATGCGATCGAGGTGCCGGACGCGGTGCGCGCCGGGCTGGAGAGCGGCGCGTTCGAGACGCCCAAGCCCGGCGCCGCCGCGTTCGCGCGCAACGAGGTGCATCTCGTCGCGACGCCGCAGCAGTCGCTCGACGCGGCGGCCGCGCTGGCGCGCGCGGCCGGCATCGAGGCGCACGTTCTCGGCGACGAGATCGAGGGCGAGTCGCGGGAGGTCGGCAAGGTGCATGCCGCGCTGGCGCGCCAGGTCGCGCGGCGCGGCCAGCCGTTCGCCAGGCCGTGCGTGATCCTCTCGGGCGGCGAAACGACCGTCACGGTGAAGCCGAGGACCGGGCGCGCCAAAGGCGGGCGCGGCGGCCGGGCGACCGAGTTCCTGCTCGGCTGCGCGATCGCGCTGCAGGAATCTGCCGACGTCTGGGTGCTTGCCGCCGACACAGACGGGATCGACGGCGTCGAGACCAACGCCGGCGCCATCGTCACGCCCGACACGCTGGCACGGGCGCGCCAGCGTTCGGTGGGCGCGCGCGACCACCTCGATCGCAACGACGCGTTCTCGTTCTTCGAGGCGCTCGGCGACCTGGTCGTGACCGGGCCGACGTTCACCAACGTCAACGACTTCCGGGCGCTCCTGGTCCTGTGAAGCGCGACGGGTGCCGGGCGCTTCGGCCGTGGCCGTTGCGACCCGACCCGCCGTCGCGACCGTGCCACCCGTCGCGACCCGGCCGGCCGTCGAAGTGCGAGCCGCGATGGCGGTCCCCGCCGCGCAGGCCGCCCGGCGCGTAGATCACCAGGCTCTCGCCGTAGCGATCGTCGTCGTACCCGAGCGTGCGCTGCGTCTCGCGCTCGGAGGCGGCGCTGCGACGCTGCATGTCCTCGTCGAGCACGCGCTGCTGCATGGCGATGAGCCGCTCGACTCGCTCGCTCACGATCTGCGCCTCGACCTGGACGTCGAGCGCGCGGCGACGCGCAGCCGCCGGGTCCTCGGCCGACATGCGCCAGGAGCGCTCGGTCTTCGCGCCTGCGCTCGGCCGGTCGGTGAGCAGGACGCGACCATCGGACGTGCGCTGCTGGATGATCTCCGTCGT
>JBDTJD010000132.1:0-8686 GCA_039935975.1 Caldimonas sp. | reverse complement strand
AACGGCAGCAACACCTCAAGGCGCATGGGCCACCTCTGGCGGCGCCGTCGCGGCCCGCTTGTCGGCGCCGGGCTTCGCGTCGGCCTTGGCCTCGGCGGGCAGGTCGACCTTCGCCTCCGAGATCGCGCCGATCATGTAGAGCGACTTCTCGGGTCGATCCTTGAACTCGTCACGCAGGATTCGCTCGCACCCGTCGAGCGCATCGGCCAGGCTGACCAGCTTGCCCTGCAGCCCGGTGAACTGCTCGGTGGTGAAGAAGGGCTGGGTCAGGAATCGTTCGAGACGACGCGCCCGCGCCACCACCGAGCGGTCGGCCGGCGACAGCTGCTCCAGACCGAGCATCGCGATGATGTCCTTCAGGTCGGCGTATTGGGCCAGCGTGCGCCGGATCTCCTGCGCCAGGGCATAGTGGCGCTCGCCGACGATGCCCGGCGTGGCCATCTTGGAATTCGACTGCAGCGGGTCGATGGCCGGGAACAGGCCCTCGCCAGCGCGCTTGCGTGACAGCACGATCGACGCCGACAGATGCGAGAAGGTGTGCACCGCGGCCGGGTCGGTGAAGTCGTCGGCCGGCACGTAGACGGCCTGGATCGAGGTGATCGCGCCGCTGTCGGTGTTGGCGATGCGCTCTTCCAGGGCCGACAGCTCGGTACCCATCGTCGGCTGGTAGCCCAGGCGTGACGGCATCTGCCCCATCAGCCCCGAGACCTCGGAACCCGCCTGGATGAAGCGGAAGATGTTGTCGATCAGCAGCAGGACGTCGCGCTGCTCGTCGTCGCGGAAGTACTCGGCCATCGTCAGGGCGGCCTGGCCGACACGGAAGCGCGCGCCGGGTGGCTCGTTCATCTGGCCGAAGACCATCACCATGTTCTTCAACACGTCGGCCTTCTTCATCTCGGCGTAGAGATCCTGGCCCTCGCGGCAGCGTTCGCCGATGCCGCAGAAGATGCTGACACCGTTGTTCGCGCCTCGCTTGCCCGTGTCGTGCTTGCCGACCATGTTGTGGATCATTTCGGTCAGCAGCACCGTCTTGCCGACGCCGGCGCCACCGAAAAGGCCGGCCTTTCCGCCGGTTTCCAGCGGCACCAGAACGTCGATCATCTTGATGCCGGTCTCGAAGATGACCGATGTCGTGGACCGCTTGATCAACGGCGGCGGCTGCCGATGCACCGACCGCCACGAGACGCCCTCGGGTTCGTCCTGACGGTCGATGGCATGGCCGAACACGTCGAACATGCGCGACAGGATGGCCTTGCCGACCGGCGCCAAAAGCGGCTCGCCCGTATCCGACACCGGCATGCCGCGGGCCAGGCCCTGCGTCGGCGTCAGCGCAATGCCGCGCACGTGCCGGGCGTCGAGCTGCGTGAGCACCTCGATCGCCATCTCGCCATCGCCCCCCGCACGCAGCAGTGTCCGAATCGGCGGCAGCCGGTCATCGAAGCGCACGTCGACGACGCTGCCGCGCACGGCGGTGACGACGCCCGCATTCGCCTCTGCCGACGGCTGTTCAGTATTCACTGGTCGAGCGGCTCAGCGCGCCAACCGGTGCGCGGCAACGCAGTACGGCGTGAACACGAAGGCGATGTTGCGGTCGGGCTTCACCAGTTCGACCTGAAGATCGTGCAACCGGGAGGAGTACTGCCTGCGGGACATCTTGGTGGCGTCGATGCGGCCGCCTCCGCCGTCTCGGCGGCCGATGCGCCGTGTTCGGTCGCGCCGGCCGCGGCGCCGGGCAGCTTGCCCTGATTCTTCTTGCTCATCACGTCCTCTGGCCCTACGTCACTGTCGCGACAGGACGTCGAATTCGCGAACCGCCCGCGTCGCCTGACTCTGCGCCCACGGCGCGATCCAGTCCGTCTGTTGGCGAACATAGCGACATGACACGCTCGCGTGAACCTTGCCGTCCGTCCAGCGCGGGCCCGGTCTGAGCTTCGCTTGCCCGCGAGCCCTAAAAGGGCGATGCGAAATCGCCCGAGTCCGACGCGAGAGGCTGGCGCCCGATGCGGCGCAACGCGTCGACCGCCTGCGCCGAGCCCTCCGGCGTCAGCGGCGAATGGGCCCGACAGATGCGCTGCAGCCTCTCGACCACTGCCCAGGCAGCGGGGCGATCGCGCCGGGCCGCCTCGACGAAGGTGGCCAACTCGGCGTCGGCGGGCAGGATGTGGGCAATGGCAACCTCAGGCTCGATGTCAAATGTCCCCGCCACTGTATGCACGAGACGTCGCCGGATCGGTGCGCCAGCACACATAGGAGCGCGGAACGCGCCGCGGCGAGCGTGAGCAAGGCCGGCTTGCGCGGCGGGAGTCCACCGAATATCGGCGACCACGCGCCGGATACCCCTCGCGTTCGCATGTTCGCTGGCAGACAGACGGAACCGCACGTCCGGCGCAAAGTCGACATGTCAAAGCAAAGGAAACGTCATGCTGCGCAGCGCGAAGGAGATGGAAGGCTATGCCGTCGAAGCGACCGACGGCGTCATCGGTCACGTCAAGGATTTCTACCTCGACGACGAGAAGTGGGTGGTCCGCTATCTGGTCGTCGATACGGGTGGCTGGCTGTCGAGCCGGAAGGTGCTGGTGTCGCCCATTGCCATGGGCACGCCGAACCCGGAGCAGAGGCGGTTTGCGGCGTCGATCAGCCGGGAGCAGGTCAGGAAGAGTCCCGACATCGACACCGACAAGCCGGTGTCCCGACAGCACGAGATGACGTACTCGGGCTACTACGACTACCCGTACTACTGGGGCGGGGCCGGCTATTGGGGCGGCGGAATGTATCCGAACCTGATGATGCCGGGCTACGGCGTGCCCGGTGGCTCGTATGCCGGTTCGGTCGAGGGGCAACGCGAAACGGCGCGACGCGAGACGGCCGAGCACGCCGGCGACGATCCGCACCTGCGCAGCTGCAACGCCATCATCGGATATCACATTCACGCCAGCGACGGCGACATCGGCCATGTCGCCGGCATGCTGATCGACGAGGAGACGTGGGCTGTCCGCTATCTCGTCGTCGACACGAGCAACTGGTGGCTCGGGCACCAGGTTCTCATCGCGCCGCAATGGAGCGACACCGTGAGCTGGTTCGACAAGACGGTCGCCGTCTCGATGACACGGCAGGCCGTCAAGGATGCCCCGGCCTACGAGCCGGAAGCCGCCCTGAGCCGCGATGCCGAGCATCGACTCCACATGCACTATGGGCGGGACGGCTACTGGACCGACCATCCGGTTCGTGACGACGAGATCTCGCGCATCTAAGCGCGCGTGCACGAGGACCTCAACATGCTGCGCAACGTCGATGATCTCTACGGCTTCTCGGTGGTTGCGAGCGACGGGCCGATCGGCCAGGTCAGGGACTGCTATTTCGATGACCAGTCCTGGACGATCCGCTTCTTCGTCGTCGAGACCGGCTCGTGGCTGCGCGGCCGAAAGGTCTTGATCTCGCCCATGGGCATCGACGGCCTCGATGCGGCCAACAAGGCGCTGACGGCTTCGGTGACACGCGACCAGGTCAGGAAGAGCCCGGACGTCGACACCAGCCGCCCCGTGTCGCGACAGCATGAAGTGGAGCAGTTCGGCTACTACGGCTACCCGTACTACTGGGGCGAAGGCAGCCTGTGGGGCGGCGGCGCGCGACCGGGCTCGAGCCTGGCAGGTTACGGCCGCGTGAATCTGCCCACCGATCCGCACGGGACGACCGATTTCGTCGAGGCGCAAGTGAAGCTGCACCGGGACCGAGGCGACGACCCGCACCTTCGCAGCTGCAGCGCGATCGAGCGGTACCACCTCCACGCCACCGACGGCGACATCGGCCATGTCGAGTCCCTGCTCGTCGACGATGAGGGGTGGGTCATCCGCTACCTCGTCGTCAACACCAGCGACTGGTGGCTGGGTCATCGGGTCCTCGTCGCGCCGCCATGGATCGCCGACATCAGCTGGCTCGATGCCACCGTGTCGGTCGACATGACACGGCAAGCAGTCAAGGACGCCCCGACCTACGACGCGAAGGCCTTGCCAACCCGAGAGCAGGAGCGCCGCCTGTTCGACCACTACGGTCGCGACGACCCACGGGCCCCGGGTGCGGCGCCGCCCTCCTCCTGACGAAAGTTCCGATGTTCAAGACCGAACTGCCATTGCCCGAGTTGGCGCTGCTCGTGGGCACTCGCGGACTGCTCGGGGCGGGTCTCGGCCTGCTGCTCGCCGACCGCCTCGACGTCGATCAGCGCCGGGCCGTCGGCTGGACCCTGGTGGGCATCGGGGTCCTGACCACGGTTCCCCTGGCACGCATGGTGTTCAACCGTCGAAGTCGCCTGGCGGGTTGACGCTTCTCGGGGTGTGCCGCGGATCGTGTTTCTCGAAGACGCTGGCGAGCGCGCGCTCGAGCTTGCGCAAGGCGCCCTGGATGGCCTGATGCGCCGTACCGGCGCGATCCTTGACGAAGACGGGCTCCAGACCGACCGGCCGCGCTTCGAGCGTGCATTGAATATCGTCCGGGCCGGACTTGGCGGCACCGTTCGCGTCGGTCAGGTGGGCCTCGACGCGTGTGATCCGTTCGCCGTAATGCCCCAGCGCCTCCTTCACGACCGACTCCAGGTGGTCGGACATGGCCTCGCGGCCGTCGGTGTGAGAGTCCGTGTTCAGAAGAATTTGCATGGTTCAGTCAAGGTGGTTGCGAATCCGCTGGTCCTGGTCGCGGCTGACGAGTCTATGGGCGGTGCCGTGGCGAAGACGCGGTCCCAGAAGCCGCTAGTGACGCCGTAGTGCCCACCGCGCCCGGCGGGCCGGTGATGCTGCGCATGCCGGCGCTTGCAGGCACGGGCCCAGCCGCTCGAGGGCCGCCAGTGGTGTGCGGCGTGATGCATGGTCGAGTAGGCGAGGTAGCCCGCCAGGACACCCAGCGTCAGCGCGCCCGCGCGCAAGTGGCCCGCCCACAGCAGCGCCGGAAGGAGGACGACGGCAACGATCAGGGCGGCGCTCACCAGGGTCGGCGCGCAGATGAGGGCCATGGGGCGCTGGTGATGCTCCGCGTGCCAGTCGCTGAACGGGCGCAGCCCGTGAAGGACGAACCGGTGAATGGCGTATTCGAACAATGTCCATGCGACCGCGCCGGTGCCTACGATCGCCGCCAGTTGCACGGGGTGCTTGCCGAACCCGAACACGACGAGCGCCATCGCAAGCGACGCGGTCAGTACGCCGTAGAAGACGAAGTCGGCGGCGTAGGCCAACGGACTGTGCTCGAGGGCGAAGACGCGCGTCGGCCGACTCGGCTGCCTGCTCAGCCATGAAAACGATCGCAATCTTCCCGCTGCCAGGACGCCGCTCGTTCGATGAAGGGTCATGTCGCCTGCTGTTGGGAAGGAGTGGCGGCCCGGCCGCAAGACCGCGGCGTGGCGCACCACCGGATGTCCTAAGGGATGAAGGCCAGGTACGTGCGCCGGTCTGCAGCGTAGCAGCCGCAAGCAGTGGCTTCAAGACCGGTGCGATCGAGAATGGTGACCGCTCCGCGCCGATATGTGATGAGCCCTTCCGTCTGCAACGCTCCGGCGGCCGTGGTGACCCCTACCCGACGCACTCCCAGCATGTAGGCGAGAAACTCGTGCGTCACGCGAAAGCTGTCCGAGCCCGAGCGGTCCTGGCTCATGAGAAGCCAGCGTGCAAGGCGGGGGCCGATGAGATGAAAGCGCAGGCAGGCGGCCGAATGTGCCAGCTGTTCCATCATCACGTAGACGTAGCGGCCGAGCCCCTGCCGCAGTGCTGAGCTGCCGCGCAGCTCGCGCTGCAGGGCCGAGGCGCTGGCGCGCCATGCAACCCCGGGCCCCTGGACCAGCGCATGCAGCGGCGACATCGACACGCCGAGGGCGAAGTGCGCGCCCAGCATGCCTTCCGGGCCGATCATTCCGACCTCCACGCCGGGGCTTCCCTCGATCCGCGTGACCAGAGAGATGAACCCTTCGGTCGGAAAGTAGGCGTGACGCATCGGTGTGCCCGGATTCGACAGCACGTCGGACAATCCCAGCTCGACGCGCTTGCAGACCGACAGAAGTGCGTGCCTGTCCTTGTGAGGCAGCGCTTCGATCAGTCGGTTTTCGGTCTCGGCCAAGCCCGCTCCTCTTGCGTTGGCGCGGTGAGTCGATGGGGTCGCGTGCTGCGTCACGTCTCCTTCGAGATGCCGGAGTCTGCGTCGCCTCGCGACGATTGACCGTGTGCCAGCGCACATAGCGGCAGCACGTGGCCGTCGGAAGTGCGATTCCCACAACAGCCTCGTCGCAGGCGACTCAGGTGGAGAGCCGCACGGGAAGAAGGCGCGCGTACTCCTTTCTCACGACCTCGTAGCACTCGCAGGTGCGCTGCTCCAGCCCTTCCCGGTCGAGCACGGTGATGCGGCCCCGCGAATAGCGGATCAGGCCGGCCTTTTGCAGTGACAGCGCGCCTTCGGTCACGCCCTCTCGGCGCACGCCCAGCATGTTGGCGATCAACTCCTGAGTCATGACGAGTTCGTTGCCGCGCAGTCGGTCCATGCTGAGCAGCAGCCAGCGGCACAGTTGCTGGTCGAGCGAATGGTGCCGGTTGCACACCGCGGTCTGCGCCATCTGCGTGATCAGCGCCTGCGTGTAGCGCAGGAGCAGGTGCATGACCGGGCCGGAGCGACCGAACTCTTCCTTGATCGCCCGGCCATTCAGGCGATAGCCCTGCCCGGCGCTTTGCACGACGGCTCGGCTCGGTGTCGTCTCGCCGCCCATGAAGAGCGATATGCCGACGACGCCCTCGTTGCCGACGACGGCAATCTCGGCCGACGCCCCGCTTTCCATCACGTACAGCAGCGACACGATCGCCGTCGTCGGGAAGTAGACGTGGCTTTGCAGGTTGCCGGATTCGTAGAGGACCTGGCCCAGCGGCATGTCGGTCCATTCCAGCTGCGGCTTCCAGCGGGCCCACTCATCATGCGGCAGCGAGGCGAGCAGATGATTGCTTTGCGGATCACGCGCGAATTCCATGAAAGTCCCTTCGGATCCAGCCCATCAGCGCCCACGGCACGCGTGCTTGATTCCTGCCTCGACTGTAGACGTCCCAGGGTAAACCAGTCGTTCGGTACCGCACAGATAGAAAACCCAAAGACTCACCGCGCGGACCGGAGACAACTTCTGCAGGGCAATCGCCGAATACCCGCGCTTTCAGCCAGGGCATCGAGGCAGGTGGCTTGACCTTCCCACGGTGGCAAGGTCCAGAGTACGCTCATCCGAAACGCACTCCCCATCGAGGAACCAGGAATGAATACCTTCGAAGTCAACGACATGACCTGTGGCCACTGTGTCAGCACCATCACCAAGGCGGTCAGGGCGCTGGACCCTGGCGCCAAGGTGCAGATCGACCTGGCGGCTCACCGCGTCGGAATCGAATCCAGCGGCATTCCGGCCGCGCAGTGGAGCGATGTCATCAAGGAAGCCGGCTACACACCCAGGGTGGTCGAGGGAGCAACCCGACCGGCGACGACGGGTGACGCACCCGTACGCAGCGGCTGCTGCTGCAACTGAGTGCTCGAGCGGGCCGCGCTCATCGACCTGCATCTGGCACCGGCCAGCCCCTTCAGAAGGATGAATGAATGGACATGCCTGTAGAACCTCTGCCCGGTGTGGCCCGTGCGAAGGCCGCTGCCAGTGACGATGCCCCCGTGATGCTCGACAAGCTGAAGGACCCGGTTTGCGGAATGGCAGTGACGGCCGAGTCCGCGCACCATCTGGAGCACCAAGGAAGGCCGTACTACTTCTGCAGCGCGCGCTGTCAATCGAAGTTCGCGGCCGACCCGTCGGCTTACACCACCAAGATGGATGCCACCGACGCGCCCGGCGGCTCACCCGCGCCCGCCACGCCGTCGAAGGCAGAGCCGACGAGCACGATCTACACCTGTCCGATGCACCCCGAGATTCGCCAGGACCATCCCGGCGACTGCCCGAAATGCGGCATGACACTGGAGCCCGTCGTGCCCACCCTCGACGACGACGAGAACCCGGAACTCGTCTCCTTCACACGCCGCTTCTGGTGGACGCTGCCGCTGACCGTCATCGTCACGACGCTGGCCATGTTCGGCCACCAGCTGGGCTGGTTCGACATGGCCACGCAGAGCTGGATCGAGCTGGCCCTGTCCCTGCCCGTGGTGCTGTGGGCGGGCTGGCCCTTCTTCGCCCGTGGCGCGCGGTCCGTGGTGCAGCGAAGCCCCAACATGTGGACGCTGATCAGTCTGGGCACCGGCGCTGCCTTCGTCTACAGCGTCGTGGCGACGCTGGCGCCTGGCGTGTTCCCGGCCTCCTTCATCTCGATGGGTCGCGTGGCGGTCTACTTCGAGGCCGCCGTGGTCATCATCTCGCTGACGCTGTTCGGTCAGCTGCTCGAATTGAAGGCCCGCTCGAAAACCTCGGCGGCGATCAAGTCGCTGCTCGGACTGGCACCCAAGACGGCCCGCCGCGTGAATCCGGACGGCAGCGAGGAGGACATACCGCTCGGCAACGTGCACGAAGGCGACAGCCTGCGCGTGCGTCCCGGCGAGAAGGTGCCGGTCGATGGCGTGGTCGTCGAAGGCAGCAGCGCGCTCGATGAATCCATGCTGACCGGCGAACCGCTGCCGGTGACCAAGCGCGTCGGCGACAAGCTCATCGGCGCCACGCTCAACACCAGCGGCGCCTTGCTGATGCGCTCCG
>JBDTJD010000131.1:0-6282 GCA_039935975.1 Caldimonas sp. | reverse complement strand
CACGTGCCGGCTCAGCGCACTCGGCGCGACGAAGAGTCGCTCCGCCGCCTGGCGCAGCGAGCCCGCCGATGCGATTTCGCGAAAGTACCTGAGGTTGGTCGTCTCCGTCATCGTCCTACTTCGAGGGCTGTTGTCTCAAGCGGCCACGCTCAGGACCGTGCCTTGCGCCGAATCTGCAGCGGCGCCAGCCCGAGCAGCGTGATCAGACAGAAGCCGGCCCCGGCGAAGAACGTGGCCGACGGTCCGAACACCTCCCACAGCGCACCGGCAAGCATGCTGGATACCAGCATCGCGATGCCGCTCAGGAGATTGAAGAAGCCGTACGCCGTGCCACGCAGGTCGGCAGGGGCCGTGTCGGCGACCATCGTCGCCAGAAGACCCTGGGTCATGCCCATGTGCACTCCCCACAGGGCCACGCCCGCCAGCATCACGGTCCAATGCCGGGCGAACCCGAGCAGCACGTCGGAGGCGATAAGCACGACCAGCCCCAAGGCAAGCAGGGCGCGGTGACTCACGGTGTCGGAGAGCTTGCCGAAGGGGTAGGCGGATGCGGCGTAGACCAGGTTCATCGCCACCATGACGAGCGGCACGAGCGACATCGGCACGCCCAGTTGCTGCGCCCGCAACACCAGGAAGGCCTCGCTGAAGCGCGCGAGCGTGAACACGGCGCCGACACCCACCACCCACCAATAGCCGGAACCGAGGCGCTTCAGCGCTTCCCTGCGAACGGGATTGCTTCGAACACGCTGCCCTGCCGTGCGAACGGGTTCGCGCACTCCGACAACGAGCAGGCCGACGCAAATGACTGCGGGAACACAGGCCGCCCAGAAGACCGAGCGGAAGTCGTTCGCCCACAACAACATCAGGGCCGTGGCCAGCAACGGCCCCGTGAACGCCCCGACCGTATCGAGCGATTGACGCAGGCCGAAGGACGCGCCGCGAATGGGCTCGGGTGAAATGTCGGCCACGAGTGCGTCGCGCGGAGCGCCGCGGATGCCTTTGCCGATGCGGTCCAGAAACCGGGCCGTGACGACAAGGCCGATGCCCGAGGCCAGCGCGAAGAGCGGCTTGCTGGCGGCTCCGAGGCCGTAGCCCAGGACGGCCAGTCCCTTGCGCTTGCCGATGTAGTCGCTGATGGCGCCCGAGAAGACTTTGACGATGAGGGCGGTCGACTCCGCGATGCCCTCGATGACGCCGACGGCAAACACGCTGGTTCCGAGCACGGTCACCATGAACATCGGCAGCAGGCTGTGAATCATCTCTGACGAGATGTCCATGAACATGCTGACGAAACCAAGCACCCAGACGCCCGGCGGAATCTTTGCCAATGTCGAGACCTTGGACGTCATCGGCCGAGCGTTCAGAGCGAGCAGACTTCCAGCGCACGCGAACCCGACGACTTCCCTGAGCGAACCGAGCGGCCCGGTGCCGGCTTGCGCCTCACGGCTTGCCCATGCCGTGATGCTGATGGCCCGCCATTGCGTCGGTACCGTGGTCGGAGAGCTGCGCGTCGAACCAGTGATGAAGTGCCGCGACGAGCGTGGCGTCGCTCGTCCGGTAGGTCAGCTCTGCGCCGCCTTTCACGTCCCGGTAGTCGATGCTGATCTGGCCGGGTTTCGCGCCCTTGAGCTCCGACAATCCCGGCATCTGGTTGCCATGGACATGCGATGGCCCCGAGAAGTCACCGTCGAGAAACTCGGTTCGGATGTCGTGCAGATGCGAGCGCACGAGCTTGACTTGCCTGGAGTCGGCGGACTTGGCCACCACGCGCTGCGTGCCGCCCTCGGCAGTCTTGGTGAAGACATGGGTCGTCGCTTTCAGGCTGAACGGCATCACGTCGGCGCCACGCCTTGCGACCTGACCCTGCCGGTCGAGATCGGCTGCGAGTGAGGTGAACGAAAGACCTGTGACAGCGGCGAGCGTGAAGCTCAGGACGAGTCTTCTCATGGTGTCTGGCCCCCGGGTCTTTTCCAAACTTCAACCGCGTCCAGCCTGCTCTGCGTGTGCGCCAGCAAGAAAGCCGCGAGTGTCACCGGCGATTCCAGCCAGAGCCCGCAATATCTCACCTGTCCGGCGCCGCATGAGGCGCTACCGAACATTACGCCGTTGGCGGAGCAACCTCTCCTGCTACGGCGCGTTTTCTACGGCGGCGACGGATGCCGATGGGAGTTGGCCTCCCAAGACCGTCGGCTCAGCGACAGTTGCACCGAGCGTGCTTTCACTGCCGGCCTGATCTACGGCAGAAGCCGCGTTCGGTTGGCCGGTTTGCCGCATGTCGATGTTTCGTCCTGCACTGGTCAAGCTGCCGACGGCGAGCGCGACGATCGCGGACGCCGTGGCCAGGGCCGGTATGCGCAGGCCCGTCTTGTGCCTGAAGGCGGCACGCATCCCGGGCAAACAGATGAGCGCGATGATGAGCAGAAGGACCGCGGAGAAGAGGCCGTTGCGAACAAAGAGTATGGCCATGACGAACCACGCCGTTGCGACGAGCACCCAGAGGGCCGATGCCACCGTGGCATCGTCCATGCCTGCCCGCTCTTCGGTCGGCGTGATGGTTTCCATGCCCGGGTTGTAGCCAGAACGGGACGGCATGTCCGTACGCCAGCGCACACCGCGCTCAGAGCCATCCCCACACTTTTTTCAGCCAGCGGGGCGGTTGCCACGCCCGGGGGTGATACGTCTGACGAAGTTGCTGGTGCAAGGGAAGCCTCCGGCCGAATACTGTATTTTCATACAGTATAGACGTCCCGGAGTTCTCTCGCTGTCCTGCGCGTCAATTCGCGGACACCGTCTTCGCGTAGACCGAAGCCACGACGACCGTGCCCGTGACGTCATCGACGATCCAATTGCCGTCACCCTCGACCTGCAACGCGTGCCCGGCATCCAGCACGCGCCGCTCGCCGTTGCAGCGCAACGTGCAGGCCCCGGCCGCGGCGTAGATCACGTGGCGGCCGGGGGTCAGCGTTTTCGAGTTCTCATGCGCGAGCCGCACGAGCTCGATCGTTGCGTGTGCGCGGTCGGCGATCAGGTTGACGACGTCCACCGGACCGGCCTCGAGCCGGCTCACGATCCTGGTCTCGCCGGCGAAGCGCACCGGCACGAACGGCTCGTGGACGTCGATCTCCTCGGTCGGCGTGCACAGCACCAGGCCGCGGCCCTCGACCACCATCAGCAGGCGGTCGAAGCCCGCGAGGTCGGAGAACGGCGCGCCGACCGGGATCGTCGTCCGGCCGAAGCGCCAGAGCGTGGCGTCCCAGCCGGCGGCCGAAGCCGCGCCACTTCGCGTCTCGCCGGCGATGTCGATCACGACCCCGCCGCCGTTCTTCCACGGCGTTCGCCCGTACGTCGACGGGTCGAGTTCGGTGATCCGGGTGCCGGTCACGAACCGATCTTGACGTCGAGCGACTTGCCGATCGTGGCGTTCCAGTTCGCCACGCACTCGGCACCGCAGCGCTGTGCGAACTGGGGCAGGATCGCCTTGGCGAGGATTTCCTTCCGAAGCGCGGAGTCGGCGGCGGTCACGGGGACGAGCTTCATCGACGCCGGTGCACCTTCGATGCAGGGGCCGGTGCCGGTGTTGCAGTTGATGCCGACCTGGGTCTCGGTCTTGGCTTGCTCGAAGATCGAATCCTCGAGGGTGCGCAGGTGGCTTTCCAGGAACTTCTGCACCTTAGGATCGAGCGAGTTCCACCACTTCAGGTTGGCGAGGTAGGCCATCAGGCCGAAGTTGATCGGCATCGGCGAGATGAATTTCGCCGCCTCGTACCACTTTGCCCGATAGCCCGACAGTGCACCGGTGATGGCGCAGTCGACGACGCCGCTCGACAGCGCGCCCTGGACCTCGGGGAACGCCAGGCTCACCGGCGAGCCGCCGAGATACGACACGAACGCCTGCTGCGAGGCTCCCGAAGCCCGGACCTTGCGGCCCTTCAGGTCGGCGATGCTGGCGAACGCGTCGCGGCAGTAGATCACCTGCGCCTGGTAGGTGCCGAAGCTGAGCAGCTTCAGGCCGTGCTTCTCCTCGACGAATTTCGCGTAGCCCGGGCGCATCACATTGACGGTCTTCTGCAGCTCCTCGACCGAGCCGACGAGGCCGACGAGATCGGCCGCCTCGTTCATCGGCACTTCACCGGAGTTGTAGCTCAGCACCACGCCGGCGATCTGCAAGGTTCCGGACGAGACGAGGCGAAACACCTCCGGGCCCTTCAGGCCGAGCTCGGTGAACGACTTGACGCGCGGCGTGATGGCGCCGCCCGACTCCTTGGGCACCGTCTCGTTCCAGAACGGCAGCTCGCGCGTCGTGTACATCGACAGGCCGCCGATGCTGCCGACCACGTTGAAGCTGGTCGGTGGCAGCGTCTGCGCCGAGGCGGGCGCGACGCTGCCGATCGCGGCGAAGGCGACGAGGGCGGCGGCAAGGAAAACGGGCTTCATGGACATGGAGATCCTTCGGACGAGGGTGGGTCGGAGAACGTGAATCGCAAGCGTCAGTGCGCTTTCGGATTGAGCACGGAAGGCAGCCAGAGCGCGAGCTGCGGGAAGGCGATCAGCAACGCGATCATCGCGATCATCATGACGACGAACGGCATCGCGCCGAGGCAGAGGTCCGAGAACTTGCCGCCGCCCCGCACCGCCTGAACGACGTACAGGTTGAGCCCGACCGGCGGCGTGATGAGCGCGGCCTCCATCAGGATCACGAAGACGATGCCCCACCAGACGGGGCTGTAGCCCATCGCGACGATCACCGGCACGACGACCGGCGTCGTCGCGATCATCATCGACAGCGTCTCCATGAAGCAGCCGAGGATCAGGTAGAAGACGATGATCGCGACCAGCATGCCGCTCGGCGACCAGCCCTGGCTCAGGACGAGATCGGTGATGGCCTTGACGAGGCCGATCGAGACCATCACGAAGTTCAGGAAGAACGCGGCGATGACGATCAGCATCACCATGCACGTGGTGCGCACGGTGCCCTCGAACGCCCGCACGAGCACGGCCAGGCTCAGCTGGCCGTTGACGGCGACCAGCGCGAGAGTCGCCATCAGGCCGAGCGCCGCCGCCTCGGTCGGCGTCGCGATGCCGGCGTAGATCGAGCCGACGACGATGAGGAAGAGTCCGAGCGGCGGAACCAGATGGCGCAGGCCGGCGATGCGCTCGGCCCAGAGGTGAGTGGTGTCGACTTTCGGTCCGGCCCAGGCCGGCCGCCAGAGCGCGAGCGCGAACACCACGAGGGAGAAAAGCGCCGCGAGCATGAAGCCCGGGATGAAGCCGGCGGCGTAGAGGTCGGCCACCGAGGTGTCGGTGAGGACCGCGTAGAAGATCATGTTGATCGACGGCGGAATCAGGATGCCGAGCGTGCCGCCGGCGGCGATCGAGCCGAGGAAGAGGGGCCGGTTGTAGCCGCCCTTGTCCATGTTGGGAATCGCGACGGTGCCGATGGTCGCCGCGGTCGCGACCGACGAGCCCGACGTAGCGGCGAAGATTGCGCTGGCGGCGATGTTGGTGTGGATGAGCCGGCCCGGCACCTGCGCGAACCAGGGCGAGAGGGCCGAGAACAGGCGCTCGCTGAGCCCCGAGCGGTGCATCAGCTCGCCCATCATGATGAACATCGGCGCGGCGATCAGGATGAAGTCGTTCGACGTGTTCCAGGCCAGCTCGCCGAGCGCGCCCGTCATCGGAAAGAACGCGTACTTCGCCGACAGCACGTAGCCCATCAGTCCGAGCGCCGCCGCAACGGGCAGGCTCAGCGCCACGAAGACGACCAGCATCAGCAGCGCCGAGCCGATCATGGCCGAGGCCGCTCAGGCGTCTTCGCCTCCAGGCCGGCCTGCGAGATCTCCTCCGTGACTCGCAGGCTGCCGATCAACGCATCGAAGCCTGCCCGGTCGTGCCGGAACAGGCGGACCATCGCCTGCACCGGAATCAACACGGCGACGCACGCGAACCAGAAGATGCCGAACCACCAGATCGCCTGCGGGACCGCCATCGGCACCTGCAGCGTCGAGTTGGAGCGCGCGTGCATCGCCAGCGACTGATCGACCGTCTTCCAGCAGAACCAGGCGAGCGCCAGCGCGATGACCGAGAGCGCCAGCGCTGCGATCAGATCGCAGGGAGCGCGGAGGCGGCGGGGCAACGCGTCGAGCAAGATGTCGACTCGAACGTTCGCCTTCGAGGTGACGGTGAAGGCGAGGCCGAGGCCGACGGCGGCCGCGAGCGCATAGCCCGAGAGCTCGAAGCTCTCGACGACGCCGCGCCGGAAGATCAGACGGGTGACGACGTCGA
>JBDTJD010000130.1:0-6198 GCA_039935975.1 Caldimonas sp. | reverse complement strand
CCCCGCCCGAGCCGCCCATGCCGACCATCCAGCGCGGCACCCCATAGTCCTTGGCGATGTGCTCGCGGATCATCATCGCCGTCTCGGCGGCGAGCACGTCATTGACGTTGACCTTGTTGATGTTGAGCGTCGAGACCACGTAGGCGAAGCCTCGCTTCAGGGCCTCGAAGTTCTGGACGTCATTGGTCTTGACGGGTTCCGTGACGCTGTAGGAGCCCTGGTTGTACTGGGCTGCAGTCGATTCGCCGAAGCGCAACACGATGCGCCCGTTCCAGCCCGTGGCATTGAGAACCCCGGCCGCCACGGGATCATCGAGCACCGCGATCCGGTAGATCGAGCGGTTGATCGTTCCCGACTCGACGCGGATGATGAAGGGCACCGTCCGGCCCTCGATGGTGGTCACGGTCGCCAAGTCGGCGGGTCGCGGCGCGAGCGGGTCGGCGAGCGGCATGCGCGTTCCGGCGGCGTTGAAATAGAACCAGTCGTAGCGCGTGGCCACGGAACAATCCGTATCGATCGGTGCGCCCAGCCCCGACTGCGTCGTGCGGCATTCGAAAGGCGTCAGGTGCGGGCCGGAGAACACCGGGCCGGTCAGCGGATGGTTCGTCACCTTCAGCTCGGACCGGCGGTTGCCGCCCGTCGAATCGACGACGAGGGTCGTATCGCCGACGGCCAGCCCGCTGACGATACCGCGCAGGTGCGTGCCGTCCGCACTGGGCGCGAGCGCCGAGGTGACGTCTGCACCGTTCGCGGTCAGTATCACTGCCGACGCGGCGACGCCGGCAGGCAGGGCGATATCGACGAGGGCGCTGCCGCCGGTGACGGTATCGGGGCGGCTCGAAAGCACACCGACGGTCAACGCGGCCGGCGGCGGCGCGGGCGGCGCGTCGTTGGAGTCACTCCCGCCGCAAGCGGCCAGCAGGAAGCTCAGTGTCACCACCACGACCTGGGCGGCAGACTTGATGACAGGTCGGCTCGATTCGGTGACGCTCATGAAACTCCTCGGCATGCGTTGAACTCCTGCGGCTGACGACGATGCTCCGGCCGTGGCATCGAGACGAAGCGCTGCCCCGATCACCGTTGATCAAGGAGCCGGACGAGGATATAGCGCAGAGGCGCGGCTTCTGGCCAACTCGCTGCCCCAAGAAACCCCTACTCGCGCGACAGCCAGGGTCAGCGTTGGCCCCATCAATCTGAAGGTTCTCAGGTGGACCCTGCGGTGCCCAGACTGTTTGAACGAAGGACCGAAGCAGCCAGGTGAAATTCCCGCGCTCGGACCGCCTTCGAGGGCCTCGAACGCATCCCCGGCACGCGGCCGGTTCGGTCTCCCGGGCGCTCTTTTCTATCTCTGAGAGGAGTTCCGCGCTCCCTCAGCTTCGCCCCGAGCGACGACTCCGCGGCTGCAGCTTGTCGACGTCGGCGAGCTGCTGCCTCAGCAGGATCAGCAACGAACGCGCGTGCTCCACCGGCAAGCGCAGGCAGCTCGCGGTCTGCTCGTCGCGTGCCTGGTGCGGCAGGACAGCGACGTCGAGGGCGAGCTCGACCATGCCCTTGTCGTGGCGGACGGATCTCAGGCGCTGCACTTCGATGTCGTAGGTCTTCACGCTCGTTCTCCGCGAGGGTCGCAGCCCCATTGTCCGGGCGTGCGCGCCGACGCGATGGACGACACTTCCGGGCCCATGTCGCCGACCCCACCCGAGATCGTGCCGACTCGCTCCAGAAGAGCGGCAGCGCTGCGGTCCGTCGCCGCGCTCGAGCCGCTCGGCGTGCCGGTCTTTCGCCTGCTCTGGAGCACGTGGCTCACGGCCAACCTGTGCATGTGGATGACCGATGTCGCCGCGGCCTGGACGATGACCACCCTGACGAGCGCGCCGATCTGGGTCGCGCTCGTCCAGTCGGCCTCGACCCTGCCCGTGTTCCTGCTCGGCCTGCCGAGCGGCGCGCTGGCCGACATCCTCGATCGGCGGCGCTGGCTGATGGCGACGCAGTTCTGGCTCGCCGCGACGGCGATCGCGCTCTGCGCGGCGACCGCGCTCGACCTCATGACGTCCGGGCTGCTGCTCGTCCTGGTGTTCGCCAACGGCATCGGGCTGGCGATGCGCTGGCCGGTGTTCTCGGCGATCGTGCCGGATCTCGTGCCGCGGCGCCAGCTCGCGACGGCGCTGGCGCTCAACGGCGTGGCCATGAACCTGTCGCGCATCGTCGGTCCGCTCGTCGCCGGAGCGCTCATCGCCAGTGCCGGCACCGTCTGGGTGTTCGCCCTGAACGCCGTCCTGTCGATGGCCTCGGGGTTCCTCATCCTTCGCTGGCGTCACGAGCACCGGCCGAGTCCGCTCGGGCAGGAGAGGCTGCTGAGCGCCATGCGCGTCGGCGTGCAGTTCGTGCGTCAGTCGGCGAGCCTGCGCGCCGTGCTGCTGCGGGTGTCGATCTTCTTTCTCCACTCGATCGCGCTGATCGGATTGCTGCCGCTTCTCGCGCGCGGGCTCACCGGCGGTGACGCCGGCACCTTCACCCTGCTCCTGGCCAGCATGGGCGCCGGCGCCATCGTTGCCGTGCTGGCCCTGCCGCGCCTGCGCCAGCGCTTCGGCCGCGACGGCATCGTCATCGGCGGCACCGTCGTGCAGTCCATGGCGACCGCGGTCATGGCCGTGGCCCCGAGCGCCTGGGTCGCCGTGCCCGCGATGATCGCGGCAGGCATGTCGTGGATCACCGTCGCCAACTCGCTGTCGGTGTCGGCGCAGATGGCGCTGCCGAACTGGGTGCGTGCGCGCGGCATCGCGAGCTACCAGATGGCGATCATGGGCTCCAGCGCGCTCGGCGCGGCGCTCTGGGGGCAGGTGGCGACGGTCGGCACCATCCGGACGGCGCTCCTCTCCGCCGCGGCGAGCGGGGTGCTGCTGATGCTGCTTGCCGTCCGCTTCATGCGCGACAACGACGAGGCGCAGGCCGACATGAGCCCTGCCCGGAGCGGCTGGGCCGCCCAGCCATCCGGGACCCCGCTGGAGAGCGGCCGCGTCGTCACCCATATCGAGTACCTGATCGACCCGGCGCGCACCGATGCCTTCGTCGACGTGATGCAGCAGACCCGGCGCGCGCGCCTGAGCGCAGGCGCGATCGGCTGGGACCTGCTGCGCGACATCGGCGATCCGGACCGCTTCGTCGAGCAGATCGTCGACGAGTCCTGGACCGAGCATCTGCGGCGCTTCCAGCGTGCGACCGCCGCCGACATCGCCCTGCGCGAGCGGCGCCTGGCCTTTCACCAGGGCAGCGACCCGCCCGCGATCAACCGCTACGTGATGCGGCGCTGAGCGTCGCGCTTGGCGGCGTACATCGCCGAGTCGGCGCGGTGCAGCAGCGACTCGGCGGAGTCGCCGGCGTGCGCGACCGCCGTGCCGATGCTCACGGTGACGCCGAGACCCGGGGCGATGCCGCTCCAGGCGAAGCCGGCGAAGTCGACCGAGATGCGCCGGCACACGCGCGTCGCCTCCGCCTCGTCGGCGCGCTGGAACAGGATCGCGAACTCATCGCCCGAGAGCCGCGCGACGAGGTCGTTCTCGCGCGTGGCCTGCACCAGGATCGAGGCAACGGTCTTGAGGACGAGGTCGCCGACATGATGCGAATGGCGATCGTTGACGGACTTGAACTTGTCGATGTCGATGAAGGCGATCGACATCGGCGCACCGTTCGCCGACAGCGCTGCGAGCACCGGACGAAGCCGCTGCTCCAGGCAGCGGCGGTTCGCCAGCCCGGTGAGCGAGTCTTCGAGCGAGAGCCGCTCGAGATGCCGCGACATGCCCTCGAGCTGCTGGACGTTGCGCTCGGCCATGCGCAGCTCCAGGTGCCACTCGACGGCGCGCTCGCGGCTCTCGAGGCTTTCGGCGCGGATCCGCTCCTCGCGCTCGCGCAGGCTGCGCAGCGCCGCGAGCGCCAGGGCGGTCTCGCCGAGCTGCTCGTGGATCTGGCTCAGCAGCAGGTGACCCAGGCAGGCCATCTGCTCGTATTCGAGCCGCTGCGCCATGGCGACCAGCACCGTGCATTCGGCCGCGGCCTCGGCGAGCCGGCCGCGCGACCAGGCCAGCTCGGCGCGCACCCAATGCTCGTAGGCATGGCCCAGGGTCGGCACGCTGTCGCTGCCGAGCCGGGATTGCGCCTGTGCCAGAAGCTCGTCGGCATCCTCGGAAGCGCCGGTCCAGGTCTTCATCAGCGCCGACGTCAGCAACCACGCCGCCCACCCCGCGTCCTCGCCGCCGACGAAGAGGCCCGACGAAGTGCCGCGATTCAGGAGCGATTCGCAACGCGCGTGGCGGGTCGCCATCCGGTCGAGCCCGGGCAGCGCGCCGGTGCGACTTCGCGTCGCGACGGCGCCGAGCGCCTCGACCAGCACTTCGTTGATCAGCGGCTGGAAGGCGGTCACGAGGCCGCCGGAAGCGTCGGCCCATTCGATCGCCGCGGCCAGCGCCTGGTCGGCCTTGACGAAGTCGCGGCCCCACAGGTAGGCGACGCCGAGATAGTTGAAGAGAAGCGCCTTGTGCGACGCGGTGGCGCCGGGCTCGGCCAGCCGCACGCTGATCAGCGCCGACTCGACCGCTTCCTCGTTGCGGCCGAGGCAGGTCGAGGCGTGAGCGAGCGTCGAGAGAGCGCCCGATTCGCCGGTGCTGTCGCCGATCGTTCGAAAGAGCCGCGCCGCTTGCTTGGCGCGCCCGTGCGCCGCACGGAACCTCGACGCGAGGCGATCGAGGTGGGCGAGAAAGAGCAGCGCCTTGGCCCGGCGATGGGGGTCTCGCGCGCTCTCGGCGTCGGCGAGTGCGGCGAGGGCGATCTCGCACGCCCGCTCGGGATCGGAGTCTTCGAGCGCTGCATGAGCCGGCTGCAGGACGTCGTCGCCGTCGAGGGCGGCCGCGATCGAATCGCGCACCGAGACTGAAGAAGCCTGGCCGTCCACGAAAGTTGCGGTGGCCTTGCGGGCAGTCGGCTCAGGGTCGCTTCGCGGTCTCGGACACCCGTTGGTGCTCGGTCCAGAGACCGCGGCACTGGCGCTGCACGACCGAAGACGCCGGCGCCGATGCGCTGGCAGGCGCCTTCGCCACGCGCTTCTGCTCGGCGACGTAGGCCGGATCGGCGCGCAGCTTTGCGAGCCGCGCCATCGCCTTGTCGTCGGGCTTGACGCCCCACAGGTTCAGGTAGGCCTCGTCGCGACGGCCCTTCATCGCCGGATTGCTCGCTTCGCACTCGACGTAGCTGCGGTCGTAGTGGGCGAGCGCCTTGGCGTCGTAGGGGCGCGCCTGCGCGGTGCTCGCCGCGAGAGACACCGCGAGCGCAGCGAAGAAGAATCGGGGGAAGGTGCGCAAGGTCGTCGTCATGGGGTGTCGGCTCGCCTGTCGGCCAGAGAGGATGTTCGCACGAGTGCCGGGGTGACCCGGTGGCGGACGCCCCGATTCATGGGGCATCTGCCGACCACTGCACGGAGCGCTGCGGCCGGGCTAGAAAACGGTGTGGACGAAGAGGCCGAGCGAGCCCTTCTTCAGCCGCATCGTCAGGCGGTCATCGCCATCGAGGCGAATGCCCAGCCCGCGATTGAGGAACACGCGCGACCGGGCGGTCTTCCATTCCAGGCCGAACTTTCGCTCGGGCCGCTGGCCGAAGGTGGCACCGGTGGCGCGCTCGAGCAGGCTGCCGGCGCTGGCGACCGTGCCGGCGGGCGTGCTGCGCAGGCCGATCGTGAGGGTGGGCGCGGGAGGCCCGTAGGCGACAACCGGGTCGATCGGCGTGTCGCCGGGCCTCAGCGAGCGGACCGGGGCATCGAACGCCACGCCCAGGTCCAGCTTGCCGCGCGAAAGGGCCGATCGAAAGCTGCCCTCGGACATCGACGATCGGGCCGACCAGTGGGGCTCCAGGTCCGGCGAGGGAATCGACACCGCCGTCGCCCTGTCGTCGCTCGATGCCGACCCGCCCTCAGGAGCGGGCGCCGCCACGCCGGACGTCACCGACAGCGCCAAGATCGTCGCGATGGCCGAACCTCGAAACACGCTGACTCCCCTCAGTTCGTGATGGCGAAGGTACCGGAAGGTCCGGTGCAGCGCATGGTCCGTCGGCGTAACGGCTGGTGAGACCAGCGCCAGATCGCAAGTAGGAAGCGGCCGACGCCGCTTGACGTGCACCCAGGGGCCGGCTCATTCTTCGCTTCATGAACCTCCCCGA
>JBDTJD010000129.1:0-14473 GCA_039935975.1 Caldimonas sp. | reverse complement strand
AAACCGGTGTGAGCGAGTAGGTGCGATAGGCCGACGCCAGCGGATAGGTTGTGGACGCAGGTGCGACTGCGGGTGTCGAATCACCTCCCCCACCGCACGCAACAAGGGAGAGGGACAACGCAGCAATGGCTAGCAGTCTGTGATTCATGGAGGCTCGAAAAAGATGTCGGTTCAGCGACGGGTGATGGAACGAATTGAGAGGGGCTAGCAGTTGTAACGCCCAGGGACCGCACTTACGGCGCACTTACGGCGCCTGAGCCGCGTCGGTCAAAAGACCAGTTTTCACTGGTGGGTGCTGAGGGGCTCGAACCCCCGACCTACGCCTTGTAAGGGCGCCGCTCTACCGGCTGAGCTAAGCACCCGCGATGCGCCGCCTCCGGCGACCGCGCGATCGTCAGTTGAGTGCGTCCTTCAACGCCTTGCCGGCGCGGAACTTCGGCACCTTCGCCGCCTTGATCTTGATCGCCGCGCCGGTGCGCGGGTTGCGGCCGCTGCGTGCCGCGCGCTTGCCGACGCTGAACGTTCCGAAGCCGACGAGCGAGACCGAGTTGTTCTTCTTCAGGCTCGTCTTGACGCCGCCGATCATGGCCTCCAGCGCACGCGAAGCCGCCGCTTTCGAGATGTCTGCTTGTCGTGCGATGTGCTCGATCAGTTCGGATTTGTTCACGAATGGTTCCCCCTCAGGAAGCTTGTCTCACAGGAATTCGGGTGCATCTCGCGGCGGCAGCCAGTGCGCGTCGGGGCGAAACGATTACAGCGTTGCGATTCTTCAGTGTCAAGACGGGTTGGCGATTCTATTTGCCGCTGTTCCGGGCGAAATGTCTGCCGCACGTGTATTCGGTGCTTGACAGCGCCGCTAGCGCGATGCAGCACCGGCCGGCACGCGCACGGAAAGCGCATCGGCGACGGCCTTGCCGACGTCGCTGGTCGACGAGCGCCCGCCGAGATCGCGTGTCCGCGGCGCGCCCGACGCCGGGTCGAGCACCGTCTCGATCGCGGCGACGATCGCGTCGTGCGCGTCACGGTGGCCCAGGAAGTCGAGCATCAGCGCGCCGGACCAGATCTGGCCGATCGGATTGGCCAGGCCCTTCCCTGCGATGTCGGGTGCGGAGCCGTGGACGGGCTCGAACAGCGACGGGTGCTCGCGCGTCGGGTTGAGATTCGCCGAAGGCGCGATGCCGATCGTTCCGGTGCAGGCCGGACCGAGATCGCTCAGGATGTCGCCGAAGAGATTGCTCGCGACGACGACGTCGAACATCTGCGGCCGCTGCACGAAATGGGCGGTGAGGATGTCGATGTGGAAGCGGTCGACGCGCACCTCGGGAAACTTCGCGGCCATCGCCTCGACCCGCTCGTCCCAATACGGCATCGTGATCGCGATGCCGTTCGACTTCGTGGCCGACGTCAGGTGCTTCTTCGGCCGCGACTGTGCCAGCTCGAAGGCGTAGCGAAGGACGCGATCGACGCCGACCCGCGTCATCACCGTCTCCTGGATCACGATCTCGCGATCGCTGCCCTCGAACATGCGGCCACCGACGCTCGTGTACTCGCCCTCTGTGTTCTCGCGCACGATCATCATGTCGATGTCGCCCGGCGCAAGGCCGGCGAGCGGCGAGCGCACGCCCGGCATCAGGCGCGCCGGCCGGACGTTGACGTAGAGGTCGAAGTCGCGACGGAACTTGAGGAGCGAGCCCCAGAGCGAGACGTGGTCGGCAATCTTCTCTGGCCAGCCGACGGCGCCGAAGAAGATGGCGTCGTGACCACCGATCCTGTCCTTCCAGTCGGCCGGCATCATCTCGCCGTGCCGCTCGTAGTAAGGCCAGGAGGCGAAATCAAAGTGATCGAACGCGAGCCCGATGCCGAAGCGGCTCGCCGCCGCCTCGAGCACGCGCACGCCCTCGGGCATCACCTCGGTGCCGATGCCGTCGCCGGCGATCACGGCGATGCGGTGGGTCTTGTTCATGACGGAACTTCCTTCTGTTCGAGAGCGGGCGTGGTGCGGACGACAAGCGCCACACCGGCAACGGTGAGCGCGATGCCCAGGATCATGATCGAGGTCAACGACTCGTCGAAGAGAGCCCATGCCATCAGCGCGGTGCAGGGGGGGACGAGATAGAGCAGACTGGTGACGACCGTTGCCTCGCCGCGCTGGATCAGCAGATAGAGGAGCGAGCTGCCACCGAGCGTGAGAACGAGAACCGACCAAGCCATGGCGGCGACGAGATTGACGTGCCACACCATCGGCTCCGTTTCGAGCAGGGCCAGCGGCGCGCAGACGGCAAGCGCCGCGAGCATCTGCACCGCGGTCGCGGAGCGAACGTCGCAGCGGCCGACGAAGCGCTTTTGATACAGCGTGCCGATCGTGATGCCGACGAGCGCGACCATCGACATCGCGAGATTGACGAAAGTCACCTCGCCGCCCAGCTTGCGCCACACGACCAGGCCGATGCCGGCGAAGCCGAGCGTCAGGCCGATCCACTGACGCGCCGCGACACCCGAACGTCCGCCTGATCGCGAGGTCCGGGCGACCCAGATCGCCGTCAGCACCGGCTGCAGGCCGACGATCAAGGCCACGGTGCCGGCGCCGAGGCCGGCCTTGACCGCCGACCACACGCCGCCGAGGTAGAAGGCCTGCATCAGCACGCCGGTGACGAGGAGATGACCCCACTGCCGGCGCCCGTCCGGCCAGGCCGCGCCCGCGATGCCGATCCATGCGGCCAGGCAGAGGAACGACAGGGCGAAGCGGATCGCGAGGAAGCCGAACGGCGGCGCATGCGGCATCGCTCCGCGGGCGACGACGAATCCGGTCGACCAGATGAGAACGAAGATCCAGGGCATCGCCCGGACGAACCCGGCCCGCCCGTCAGCGAACACGGGCGCGGATTTCCGGCAAGGCCTTCTGAAGGTAATAGACCATCGACCAGATCGTGAGGATCGCCGACGCGATGATCAGCACGGTGCCCCACAGCTGCGTGTCGATGAAGCCGAACAGCCGGCCGTGATAGAGCAGGAACGGGATCGCGATCATCTGCACGACGGTCTTCACCTTGCCGAGCATGTGGACGGCGACGCTTCGCGCCGCGCCGATCTGCGCCATCCATTCGCGCAGCGCAAGGATCGCGATCTCGCGGCCGATGATCACCAGGGCGATGAAGACGTGGAGCCGGCCGAGATGGACGAGCACGAGCAAGGCGGCTGTCACCAAAAACTTGTCGGCCACCGGATCGAGGAAGGCGCCGAACGACGAGGTCATGTTGAGCCGGCGCGCCAGGTAGCCGTCGGCCCAGTCGGTGAGCGCGAAGAGGATGAAGAGCGCGGTGCCGGCGATGTCCTGTGTCTGGGCCGGCAGCGCGGTGTAGTACACGCCGACGACGAGCGGGATGGCGACGATGCGCGCCCAGGTCAGCAGCGTCGGCAGGTTGAAGAACATCGGGGGATTGTGCCGAAGCGCCGCCGTTCGAGGGGCCGGCGCGTCGGCGCGGATCGACACGTCAGCGATCGAGGGTGCGCGGCTTGAACCTGCGGTCGTCGTCGAACAGGAAGGTCTCGACGAACTTCCACGGCCTGGGCAGGCGCGAGACGTCGCCGTAGGGCGCGGCGCGGCGGACCGCGTCGACCGCGATCTTGAGCGTGTCCTTGTGCTGGCGCGGCTCGCGCAGGATCTCGATGCGGCGCACGCTGCCGTCGCTGTTGAGCTCGATCTCGAGCACCGGGATCGCGAGCAGCTGGTCCGGGACGCGGCCCATGTAGGTGATGTCGGGGTTGGCGGCGACGAGCCGCTCGGCAGCCTGGTGACGCACTTGCTCCCAGTTGCGACTGGTGGCCGGTGCCGGCAGCCCCTTGCGAGGTTCGGACAGTGGCGTCGAGCCGAGGTCTTTCGGCACGCCCGGAGGCGTGGCGGCAGGCGGGTTGCGTTGCGCGCCCGGGACGACCGAGTCGCCGGGTGCCCGGTCGACCGACGGCCCGGTGCAGCCGGCCATCAGCACCGCGACGCCGAGATAGACGACCCGTCGCAGGACGCGACGACGTCGGATCGTGATGGCCAGATCAATGGAGGGCACGGTAGATCTCCTCGGCCAGGTCGCGCGAAATGCCGTCGACCGTCAGCAGGTCTTCGACGCTCGCGCTGCCGACACCGCGCGCGCCGCCGAAGCGCTGCAGCAGTTTGGCGCGTTTCTTCGGGCCGACGCCGGGAATCTCCTCGAGGGAACTGGCGCCGGTGCGAACACTGGCACGGCGCGCGCGCATTCCGGTGATCGCGAAGCGGTGCGCCTCGTCGCGGATCTGCGCCACGAGCATCAGCGCCGCCGACTCGCGTCCGAGCGCGACCTTCGGCCTGCCGTCGGCGAAGACGAGTTCCTCGAGCCCGACCTTGCGCGCCTCGCCCTTCTCGACGCCGACGATGCGCGAGAGCTCGATGCCGAGCTCCTCGAACACCTCCCGGGCGACGCCGACCTGGCCGCGCCCGCCGTCGACGAGGACGAGGTCGGGCAGGCGTGCGCTGCCCTGCGCCGCGGCCTCGACGAGCTTGGCATAGCGGCGCACGAGGACCTGGCGCATGGCGGCGTAGTCGTCGCCCGGCGTGATGCCCGCGATGTTGTAGCGCCGGTATTGAGCGCTCTGCATCTTGTGGGCCTCGAACACCACGCACGAGGCCTGGGTCGCCTCGCCCGCCGTGTGGCTCACGTCGAAGCATTCGATCCGCAGCTCGTGCAGGTTCTCGACGACGAGGTCGAGCGCGTCGACGAGAGCGCGCGTGCGGGCCTGCTGAGATCCTTCTTCTGCGAGCAGCTGCGCCAGCCTGAGCGCAGCGCCCTGGGTGCACATGTCCAGCCAGGCCCGCCGGGGCTCGCGCGGCTGGTGCTGAACGGTCGCGCGCACGCCGCTGCGCGCCGCGAGCGTCTCGACCAGCATCTTGTCGACCGGGTGGCTCACGACCAGCAGCGGCGGCATCCCGCCTTCGAGATAGTGCTGGGCGATGAAGGCCTCGAGCACGCGCGCTTCGGGCGACCGGGTGTCGTCGTCGACGCCGGCATCGGAATCGGCGTCGGCATCCGCTTGGGCTTGCGACTCGGCCTCTGCCTCGACGACCGTCCCGGCCGCAACGGCCGTCGACGACGCCGACAGCGGGACCGACTCGATCGCGCTCTCGACCTGCTTCGGGAAGTAGGGACGGTCGCCCAGATGCCGGCCGCCACGCACCATGGCGAGGTTGACGCAGGCGCGTCCGCCGTCGACCTTGACGGCGAGGACGTCGGTGTCGACGACGCGCCCCCCGGTGTTGTCCTCGACCGCCTGCTGGTGCAGCACGCGGGAGAGCGAGCCGATCCGGTTCCTGATCTCGGCCGCCTGCTCGAACTGGAGCGCCTCGGCGTGCGCCATCATTTCGGCCTGCAGCGAATCCATCAGCTCCTGCTGCTCGCCCTGCAGGAAGCGCTCGGCGTTGGCGACGTCGCTCGCGTAGGCCTCGGGCGTGATGTAGTCGACGCACGGGCCCGAGCAGCGCTTGATCTGGTAAAGCAGGCACGGCCGGGTGCGGTTCGCGAACACCGTGTCCTCGCAGGTGCGCAGGTGGAAGACCTTCTGCAGCAGCTGGATCGAATCCTTCACCGCCCAGGCGGTCGGGAACGGTCCGAAGTAGCGGTGCTTCTGGTCGACGGCGCCCCGGTAGTACGCGACCCGGGGAAATCGTCCGGAGGCGATCTTCAGGTACGGGTAGCTCTTGTCGTCGACGAAGCGGATGTTGAAGCGCGGCGCGAGCGCCTTGATGAGGTTGTTCTCGAGGAGCAACGCCTCGGCCTCGGAGCGCACGACGGTCGTCTCCATGCGCGCGATCCGGCTCACCATGTGGCCGACCCAGATCGAGTGCTCGCTGCCGGCGTGGCGCTTGTTGAAGTAGCTCGAGACGCGCTTCCTGAGATCGCGCGCCTTGCCGACGTAGAGGATGGCGTCGGCGCCGTCGAAGAATCGGTACACGCCCGGCAGGTTGGGCAGCGCCGCGACCTGCGCCGTCAGCCGCTCGCGAGCGGCGACGCGCGCATCGGCGTCTCCTGCATCGACGGTCGGCTCGCTCATCGGCGTCGATTGTGCCGCGCCGATGTCGTGGCTCGCAGGCACCGGCCGACGCCCGCGATCTGATCCGCTTCGATAATCGGCCCCATGCGTTGGCACCTGTACTGCCGGGTCGTCGACAACTTCGGCGATGTCGGCGTCGCCTGGCGACTCGCCGCCGATCTCGCCTCACGCGGCGAAGTCGTGCGCCTGGCGGTCGACGACCCGCGCGCACTCGAGTGGATGGCGCCCGGCGGCGCCGCCGGGGTCGAGGTCTGCGCCTGGAGCGATCCGCCGGCATCGGTGCCCGATGTCGTGCTCGAGCTGTTCGGTGCCGGCCTGCCCGATGCCGTCGAGGCGGCCATCTGCGAGGCGCCGCGCGCACCGCTGGTCGTCAACGTCGAGCACCTGAGCGCCGAGGGCTACGTCGTGCGCTCGCACGGTCTTCCTTCGCCACGACGAACGGAGCGCGGCCTGCCTTTCACGACCTGGTATTTCTATCCCGGCTTCACCGAAGGAACCGGCGGACTCGTGCGCGAGCCCGGCCTGATCGAGCGGCGCGAGTCATTCGATGCAAAGGCCTGGCTCGGCTCGATCGGCATCGAGGCGAGGCCCGGCGAACGTCGCGTCGGCCTGTTCTGCTACGAGGCCAGCGCGGTGGCCTCGCTGCTCGAGGCCTTGCAGGGCACGTCCACGCTCGTCCTGCTCGCGCACGGCGCGGCGACGGAGCAGGTCGGCACCGTACTCGGCCCTTCGCTCGCGCTCGGCACCGTGCGTGCGGTCGCCCTGCCTCGCCATTCGCAACCCGATTTCGACCGCCTGCTGTGGTCGTGCGAGCTCAATTTCGTGCGCGGCGAGGACTCGCTCGTGCGGGCAATCCATGCCGGCGCGCCGTTTGTCTGGCAGCTCTACGTCCAGGCCGACGGCGCGCACCGCGTCAAACTGGCCGCCTTCCTCGACCTGTTCCTCGCCGGGGCACCGGCGGAACTCGGCGCGGCCGTGCGACGGATCTTCGAGAACTGGAATGACGGCTCGTCGGGATCAGTGGACGAAGCGGTGCTCGCGCCGTCGTCGCTCGACACCTGGGCGACCCACGTCCGGCGCTGGCGCGGCGAGTTGGCGCGGCACGAGGATCTGGTCACCCGGCTCCTCCGCTTCGCCGCCTCGAACCGTTAGAATTCGAGGTTTTGCGCCTCGCGACCCGCCTTTTTCTCGCGTGGGCGGGGCTTGCCCTCATCCCTGGAAACACGCCATGAAAATCGCTCAGGAAATCCGTGCTGGCAACGTCATCATGCATGGCCCCGACCCGATGGTCGTCCTGAAGACCGAGTACAGCCGCGGCGGCCGCAACTCCGCCACGGTGCGCATGAAGCTGAAGAGCCTGCTGAGCAACTCGGGCACCGAAGTGGTGTTCAAGGCCGACGACAAGATGGACCAGGTCATCCTCGACAAGAAGGAGTGCACCTACTCCTACTTCGCCGACCCGATGTATGCCTTCATGGACGCCGAATACAACCAGTTCGAGGTCGAGTCCGAGAACATGGGCGACGCGATCCAGTACCTCGAGGACGCGATGCCCGTCGAAGTCGTGTTCTACGACGGCAAGGCAATCTCGGTCGAGCTGCCGACGACGCTGGTGCGCGAGATCACCGACACCGAGCCTGCCGTCAAGGGCGACACCTCGGGCAAGGTATTGAAGACCGCCAAGCTCGCGACCGGGCTGGAGATCTCGGTGCCGCTCTTCGTGCAGACGGGCGACCGGGTCGAGATTGACACGCGCACGAACGAGTACAAGAAGCGCGTGTAGGCTGCGCCACCGGGCGACTCGAGAAAAAGGGCCTGCATCGCGGGCCCTTTTGATTTCGGCGAAGCGTCTCGTTCCATGCCGTTCGACTTCACGCTCGTCACCGCGCCCTTCCGGATGCAGCCCGGACTGCGCCGCGTGGCGTCCGGCGCACCGCAGCTGACACCGGCGCGTGCCGACAGTCGTCACCTGCGCGAGAAGATGGCCGTGCTGGCGAGCTTCCCGGGCCAGGCGCTCCAGGTGGTTCCCGGATTCGATGCGGGGCCGGTGCTTGCCGCGGCCGCCGCGGAGGCGGCACGGGGCGAGCCGGTCGCCTTCGCGATCGACGGCCGGGGCGAGGCTCACGCACCGCTTCTGCGCTGGGAGGTGCGCGACGGCGAGCCGCAGGGCGACGGCGATCCGGCGATCGGCGCGCTGCTCGCGGCCCTGGCGCCGTCGCAGCGCGCGACCGCCCTCCTCTGCCTCGCCTTCGAGGAAGACTTCGCCGTCCTCGATGGAGAAACCTCCCTCGTGCCATGGCTCGCCGTCTGCCTGCCGTCGCGCTGGGCGCCGGCGGACAAGCTCGGCCGACATTTCGCCGACATCCACGCGCCCGTCGCGGACAGCGCCACGCTCGTCGCGGCAAGCGATTCGCTGGCGCGACTGGTCACGGGCTACGAACGCTGGGAGCGGTTCGTGTGGACGATCTCCGCCGATCCGAAGCTGAACCAGCATCCGGCGCAAGGCCGGAGCCTCTGGCCCGCGGAGGTCGACGCCGGCGGGCTGGTCGACCTCGCCGCCTTTCGCAGCGAGCGTCAGACCTTCGTCCCGATGGAAGGATCGCGTTGCGCGCTCTTCACCATCCGCATCGAATCCCTCCCGCTTGCAGACGCCATCGACAGCCCCGAAGCCGCCCGCCGCGTTCACGACGCGCTCGCCAGCATGTCGGAAGCGGTCCTCGCCTACAGAGGCCTGGACGATGCGCGTGACCGCCTCCTGGCCTGGCTCGCCGCACGCATGACGCCGCGCTCGGCTCAATGAACACCGCACCGATCCGGCCGGCCCTGATCGACCGGGACGCCGACGGCACGCCGCGTTCGCGCGAGCACGACGACATCTACCACCCGCGTTCCGGCGCGCTCGCGCAGGCCCGGCACGTCTTTCTCGACGACGGTGGCCTGGCCGCGCGATGGCGCGGCCAGGATCGCTTCGTGGTGCTGGAGACCGGCTTCGGGCTCGGCAACAACTTCCTCGCGACCTGGGCCCAATGGCGCAGCGACCCGCAGCGCTGCCGGCGCCTGCACTTCATCTCGATCGAGTCGTCGCCGCCGACCCGTGTCGACCTCGCGAGCGTGCCGCGCGACCCGTCGCTGCGTGGTTTCGCCGAGGCGCTCGCATCGCGCTGGCCGCCGGCCGTGTGGAACCTGCACCGGCTCGTCTTCGACGAGGGCGCCGTCGAACTGTTGCTTGCATTCGGTGATGCCGAGGCCTGGCTGCCCCAGCTGACGGCGAGCGTCGACGCCTTCTTCCTCGACGGCTTCGCGCCGGCGCTCAACCCGGCGATGTGGGACACGCGACTCTTCAAGGCGATGGCGCGAATGGCCGCACCGGCCGCGAGCGTCGCAACGTGGACGGCGGCCCGCGCCGTGCGCGACGGCCTGCGCGGCGCCGGCTTCGAAGTCGCGCTCGCGGCTGGCAGCCATGGCAAGCGCGACATCACCCGCGCGACGTTCGCGCCTCGCTTCCTGCCACGGCCGAGTCGCAGGCGCGTGGAGACGCGGGCCGCGGCCGAGGGCGCGTCGAGCGACGGCGACCGTGTCGTCATCGTCGGTGCCGGCCTGGCGGGGTGCGCCCTGGCCGCGGCGCTTGCGGAGCACGGACGAGCGTCCTTGCTGCTCGATCGGGGAACGGAGATCGCCAGCGAGGCGTCGGGCAACGCGGCCGGTCTCTTCCACGGCGTGGTCCACGCCGCCGACGGACGGCACGCGCGCTTTCACCGGGCAGCAGCCTTGGCGGCGCATGACGCGGTAGCACGCGCCGTGGCCCGTCACGGCGTCGGAGCCAGCATCGACGGCTTGCTGCGCGTCGACCCCGGCGCGGCGCCCGACGGCTCGTCGATCCGGGCCGTCATCGACCGCCTCGGGTTGCCAGCCGACTACGTGCGCGCGCTTTCCGCCGCCGCGGCCAGCGAGCTCGCCGGCGTGTCGCTCGCCTCGCCCGTGTGGCACTACGCGCACGGCGGCTGGGTCGACCCACGCGCGCTCGCCCGCGCCTGGCTGGCGGACGCGGGCTCGCTTGCAACCCGGCAGCTGGATTGCAGCGTCGCGACTATCCGGCGGATCGACGATCGCTGGTCGCTCCTCGACGGCAACGGCAGGATCGTCGCCACGACCGCGACCCTCGTCTTCTGCAATGGAAGCGGCGCCTTCAGCCAGCACGGCGCTTCACCCTGGCCCGTGCGCCGCCAGCGCGGCCAGGTCAGCTCGGTCGACTCGACCGACGTCTCAGGCGCCGTCCCGGCGCTGCCGATCACGGGATCGGGCTACGTGCTGCCGACGATCGATGGCAAGGTGTGGTTCGGATCGACCGGACAGTGGCACGACGACGACCCGGGAGTGCGCGAACAGGACCACCGGGACAACCTCGATCGGTGGCGCCGCCTGATCGACGCGGCACCGGAGGCGATTTCCCCCCGCATGTCGGGAAGAACGTCGTGGCGCTGGGTCAGCGACGATCGCCTGCCGATCATCGGTGCCGTTCCGGCCACGGACGTCGAGACGATCGAGGGAGCCAACGCGGACGTGATCTGCCGGGGGGGCGCGCCGTCGTCCCGCCTCGACCAGCCGCGATTCATCGCACGAGCGCCCGGTCTTTTCGTATTCGCCGCGCTCGGCTCGCGCGGGATCGCGACGGCGTCGCTCGGCTCCCGTCTCCTGGCCGCGACGATCACCGGCGCGCCATCTGTGGTGGAAGCGGACCTGATCGACGCCGTCGACCCGGCGCGGTTCATCAGTCGGCGGTTCCGTCGCGACGAATCGGCCAGGAACCGCGATGCCTCGTCGAGGGCTCAGCCCCCCGAGGCGGGCTCGCCCGGCGCGGTGGCCTGAGCCGCCCCGGCATCGTCGGGCGCTGTGGCGTCGCCCTCGCCCGGAGCGCCGGTCTTGCGATCGGCCTTGTCCTTCTCCTTCTGTTCCTTCTTCTTCTTCTTGGCCAGCTCTCGCTGGCGCTTCTCGAACGAGTAATTGGGTTTGGCCACGGGCCATCCTTCCTGCGGGCCGCACGAAACGTGCACGGGGGCAGAGGTTACGCGTTTTTCGCCCTCGAGCGCCTGCTGCTCGACGACAGACGGCGCTTAGGTATCAGAACGTGAGCGTTCGAACTCCCGCCGGCGTGCCGAGCAGGCAGACGCTCGCTCGGTGGCGCGCGAACAGACCGACGCAGACCACGCCGGCCCACTGGTTGATCTCGCGCTCGAGGGCGGCGGAATCCTCGATCACGAGGTCGTGGACATCGAGGATCGCGCCGCCGTTGTCGGTGACCACGCCCTGGCGCGGGACGGCCCTGCCGCCCATCGCGGCGAACCGGCGAGCGACCTGCGCCGACGCCATCGGAATCACCTCGACCGGCAGCGGGAATCGGCCCAGCCGCGTGACCAGCTTGGACTCGTCGGCGATGCAGATGAAGCGCTCGGCGAGATCGGCGACGATCTTCTCGCGCGTCAGCGCCGCGCCGCCGCCCTTGATCATCGCGCCTTCACCGTCGATCTCGTCGGCGCCGTCGAAGCAGACCGGCAGCGAGGTCACGTCGCCGGCTTCCAGAACGCGGATGCCGCGGCCGACCAGACGCGCGGTGCTGGCGGCGCTGCTCGAGACAGCTCCCGCGATGCCGACAGGGAGCGCGCCGAGCACGTCGATGAAGTGGTTGACTGTCGTGCCGGAGCCGATGCCGATCACCGCACCGGCGGGCACGTAGACGAGCGCGGCCTCGGCCACCTGGCGCTTCAGTTCGTCCTGCGTCATGTCCGCTTTCCCTTTGCCGGCTCGCCGACCATGTCCGCTGCAACCACCCAGGCGTCGAACTGCTCGGCGTCGAGCCAGCCGGAGGCGAGCGCCGCTTCGCGCAGCGTGCTGCCGCTGCGATGCGCCTCCTTCGCGATCCTGGCCGCCTTGTCGTAGCCGATGTGCGGATTGAGCGCGGTCACGAGCATCAGCGAACGCTGCACCAGCTCGGCGATGCGCTCGCGATCGGGCTCGATGCCGCGCGCGCAATGCTCCTCGAAGCTGCGCGCGCCGTCGCCGAGCAGTCGCGCGCTCTGGAGGAAGTTGTGGATCAGGACCGGCTTGAAGACGTTGAGCTCGAAGTTGCCCGAGGCGCCGGCGATATTGATCGCCGCATCGTTGCCGAAGACCTGGGCGCAGAGCATCGTCATCGCCTCGCACTGCGTCGGGTTCACCTTGCCCGGCATGATCGAGCTGCCCGGCTCGTTCTCGGGAATGCGGATCTCGCCCAGGCCGGAGCGCGGGCCCGAGGCGAGCCAGCGCACGTCGTTGGCGATCTTCATCAGCGATGCGGCCAGCGTCTTGAGCGCGCCGTGGGCATGCACGATCGCATCGTGCGCCGCAAGCGCCTCGAACTTGTTCGGCGCAGAGAGGAACGGAAGCGACGTCCGCGCCGACAGTTCCGCCGCCACCTTCGTGCCGAATGTCGGCGGCGCGTTCAGGCCGGTCCCGACGGCCGTGCCGCCCAGGGCAAGCTCGCACAGGTGCGGCAGCGCCGCACGGACGTGCGCCATGCCGTGATCGAGCTGCGCCACCCAACCCGAGATCTCCTGGCCGAGGGTGAGCGGCGTCGCGTCCTGCAAATGGGTGCGGCCGATCTTGACGATGCTGGAGAACTCGACCGATTTCGCCGCCAGCGTCTCGCGCAAGGTGGCGACGGCGGGCAGCAACCGATGCTCGATCGCCTCGACCGCCGCGACGCTCATCGCCGTCGGGAAGACGTCGTTCGACGACTGGCTGCGATTGACGTCGTCGTTGGGATGCACGAGCCGCCCTTCGCCGAGCGGCCCGCCGAGGAGCTGCGAGGCGCGATTGGCGAGCACCTCGTTCATGTTCATGTTGGTCTGGGTGCCCGAGCCGGTCTGCCAGACCGAGAGAGGGAACTCGCCGTCGTGGGCGCCGGCAAGCACCTCGTCGGCGGCCAAGACGATGGCGTCGGCCTTGGCGGCGTCGAGCGCGCCGAGCGAGCGGTTGACGACGGCGCACCCGCGCTTGACCGACGCCAGCGCGCGGATCAGCTCCATCGGCATCTTCTCGGTCGAGATGTCGAAGTGGTGGAGCGAGCGCTCGGTCTGCGCGCCCCAGAGCCGATCGGCCGGGACGGCGATGTCGCCGAAGGTGTCTTTCTCGATGCGCTGTCCGGTCATGGCGAAATCCTCTGCAGGGAGTATGCCGCCGGTGCGAAAATGAGCCGGCCTCATGCCGCTCATTCCCTACCCGCTGACCCGGCCCTTCCTCTTCGGCCTCGACCCGGAACACGCTCACGAACTGACGCTCGGCGCGCTGGCCGCGATTCAGCACACGCCTCTGGCCTGCGTCATGGCCCAGGAGCGGATCAGCGATCCGGTGCGCGTGGCGGGACTCGCGTTTCCCAACCGGATCGGCCTGGCCGCGGGGCTCGACAAGAACGGCCGCTGCATCGACGCCTTTGGCGCGATGGGCTTCGGCTTCGTCGAGGTCGGCACCGTCACGCCGTTGGCGCAGCCCGGCAACCCGAAGCCGCGGCTCTTCCGGATCGTCGAGTCGCAGGCGCTGATCAATCGGCTCGGCTTCAACAACGACGGCCTCGCCGCCTTTGTTGCCAACGTGCGTCGGGCGCGGTTCCGCCAGGGCGGAGGGATCCTCGGCCTGAACATCGGCAAGAACGCGGCGACGCCGATCGAGCGGGCCGCCGACGACTACCTTGCCTGCCTGGCGGGCGTCTATTCGCACGCCGACTACATCACCGTCAACATCTCGAGCCCGAACACGAAGGGGCTGCGGGCGCTCCAGGGCGACGCGGCGCTCGACGCGTTGCTCGAGACGCTGGCCGCGCGCCGCGCGGAACTGGCCGTCGAGCACGGCCGGCAGGTGCCGATGTTCGTCAAGATCGCCCCCGACCTCGGCGTCGACGAGATCGATGCGATCGCCTCGACCTTGCAGCGCCACCCGATCGACGGTGTGATCGCGACCAACACGACACTGGCGCGCGATGGCGTCGCCGGTCGCCTGCACGGCGCTGAAACAGGCGGTCTGTCTGGCGCGCCGCTCGCGGAGCGGGCCAATGCCGTCATCGCGCGACTGCGCGCACGCCTCGGTGCTGAGTTCCCGATCATCGGCGTCGGCGGCGTGATGTCCGGGGCCGACGCGGTCGCCAAGCGGCGGGCCGGAGCCGATCTGGTCCAGATCTACACCGGCCTGATCTACAAGGGCCCTGCTCTGGTGACAGAGTCGGCGCGCGCGCTCGCCCGTTCGTGAGCCCCTGCCGGCACACTCGCTGCACCTCAATGAAGACACGGAGATCCGCTTGACCCGACCCACGATCCATCGAGGCGCGCTTCGCGCCTTGTTCCTGGCGGCATCCACCCTAGCCGGCTGCAGC
>JBDTJD010000128.1:0-9176 GCA_039935975.1 Caldimonas sp. | reverse complement strand
TCTTGCTGCAAGCGGCAAAGGAAACGGCGGCGGCCAGAGTGACCATCAGCAGTGCTGTCTTCATATTTCTCCTCGATTTTGGGTTTGGACAATGAGCGGTAACTGTGGGAACCCTCTTGTCCAAGAGCCCCATCATGTTCAGGACGTGGAAGGCCGAAGCACTTCCGGTGCCTAACCCACGATTATAGACGTCTTAGGTGATTTCCCTAGAGACCGAGCGTTGTCACCGGAAAGGCTTCTTCGGAGCGTTGCAAAAGCGCGTCAATCGCCTCGCCAGACTCGCTCAGGTCAGCCGCGCGGCTCGACAGGGTGCCGCGGTAGTGCGACCGGTCGAGCAGGCGCAAGACGATCTGACCGGGCACCAGCAGCAGGCTCGGAATCTGCTCGGCGGCCAGCTCGGGATCGCTGCGGCAGCGGACCACGTGCGACCACTGCTGACGCCATGCGACGAACCGGGGCTGGCGCCGCGCGAGCTCGTCGAAGCTGTGCGCGATCAGCGTGAACGCCGAGCGCGCATCGGCCCGGCGCGAGAGCGCCGCGATGACCTCAGGATCGTCGAGGGGCCAGTCCGTGAACGTCCGATCGCTCATCACGATCTCGCGCGACTTCGTCGCCTCGGCCCGTGCCAGCGCGGCCCTGACCGCGTCGTGGAACTCGGCGCGCGAGGCGATCTGGACGATGCTTTCTTCGCTCATGTCGGATCTTCCTCCTCAGGATGGTCGATGTTGACGCACCAGCCCGCCTCTAGCCAGTCGGAAAGCAAGCCGCGGGCGCCGGCGCTGGTTCGCGCCACGCTCGCGGCATCGAGGCAACGTCGATCGGCGAGGCGCCGCATCAGTGTCGCATCCAGGCCCGACGCGCGAAACGACTCGCCATTGATGAAGACGTGACGATCGTCGTAGAGCATGCGGGTCGCCCGGTCGAGGGCGACGGCGCCGACGCGCGCACCGGTCGACGCACCCGGCGCTCGCTCGAACCCTGTCCCCGGCTTGGGCTCGCTCAGCACTTCGCCCAAGGCCTGCTCGCGCCGACGTGGATCGGCGAGCAGTCGCTCGATCGACGTGTCGGCGAAGTGGCGCAGGCGCTGCGGAATGCGCGCCGGCTGATCGGTCGGGAGCTCACCGGCGTCGCCGTAGTACCGATCATAGCGCCCGCGCGCCGGCTCGACGTCGTCGATCGCCGCCTCCGCGATCCGCTGCACCAGCTCGGCGGCGAGACCGCTCTCGACGGGGGCGCGGAAGCCGATCGAGGCCGTGAGGCATTCGCCGACGGCGATGCCGTCGTGGCCCCAGCCCGGGGGCAGGTAGAGCATGTCGCCCGGTTCGAGCAGCCAGTCGTGGCTCGGCACGAAGCCGCGCAGCATCTTGAGCGGGACGTCGCGGCGCCACGCCGGGTTCGCGCTCCTGCCGACCCGCCAGCGCCGCCGGCCCGCGACCTGAAGCAGGAACACGTCGTAGGAATCGAGATGAGGTCCGACGCCCCCGCCTTCGGTAGCGAAGGAAAGCATGACGTCGTCGAGACGCGCATCGCCGACGAAGCGGAAGCGCTCGCGCAGGCGGTGGACCTCGCCGTCGTGGAGGTCGACGCCCTGGACCAGGAGCGTCCAGCGCGGCGTCGTCAGCGCGGGCAGCGATCGCCTTGCCAGCGGACCGTGGCGCACCGTCCAGTCGCGGCCCGAATGGACGACCAGGCGCGATTCGACGTCTTCGCGTGCGGCCAGCGCGAACATGCGCCGGCGGTCGAATCCGGCCAGCGGCTCGGGGAGCGCGGCGCGGATCAGGCGCGGCCTGCGCTGCCAGTGTCGTCGCATGAAATCGACAGCCGACAGGCCACCGAGCAAGGCCATCGGTCGTTCGAGATCCATGCCTCATTGTGCGATCATCATTCGATGAAAATCGCCGCGCCGTGTGTCGTGAGCCTCACCTGGCGTCTCGCCGATGCGCAGGGCACCGAGATCGACGAGCTCGCCGAGCCGGTCGAGTTCTTCTATGGCGGAAACGACTTGCTGGCCAAGGTCGAGGAAGCGCTGACCGGCGAGGCGGAGGGTTTCGAGACGACGCTTCATCTCGAGCCCGAGCACGCGTTCGGCGAATATGACGCGGAGCTGGTCTTCTTCGAGCCGCGCGACATCTTCCCCGAAGGCGTCGATGCGGGCATGCAGTTCGAAGGGCCGCCGCCGGGAGCGAAGACCGAGGGCATGTCAGCCGACGCGATCTACACCGTCACCGAGGTCTATCCGGACCACGTCGTGCTCGACGGGAACCATCCGCTCGCCGGCATCGCCCTTCGCCTCGACCTGCGCGTGCGCGACGTGCGCGAGGCGACTGACGACGAGATCGAGGCCGGCAGCGTCACGCCGTCCGCGCTCGGCCTCCTCGGCGTCGCGCCCGCAGGCACGCGCCTGCACTGAGGCTCAGGCCACCGGGCTCTGCGCGACCGCGTCCGCGCCGGCCGTGGCCTCCGGCGTCGTCACCGGCCCCTTGCCGCTGAAGCGGTCGAGCGCGAGATAGATCACCGGCGTGATGTAGAGCGTGATCGCCTGGGAGAACACCAGCCCGCCCACGACCGCCAGGCCGAGAGGCTGGCGCAGCTCGGCGCCAGCACCGAGGCCGATGGCAATCGGCAAGGCGCCCATCATGGCCGCGAGCGTCGTCATCATGATCGGCCGGAAGCGCAGCACGCAGGCCTCGCGGATGGCGGCGGCCGGCGCCATGCCGCGCGTGCGCTGCGCGTCGAGCGCGAAGTCGATCATCATGATCGCGTTCTTCTTGACGATGCCGATGAGCAGCAGGATGCCGATGGTCGCGATCAGCGTCAGGTCCTGATCGAAGAGCCTGAGCGTCAGGAGTGCGCCGACGGCCGCCGACGGCAGGCCGGCCAGGATCGTGAGTGGATGGATGTAGCTCTCGTAAAGCACGCCGAGCAGCACGTAGATGACGAGGAGCGCCGAGACGATGAGGATCGCCTGGCTGCCCTGCGAGCTCTTGAACACCGCCGCGTCGCCCCCGTACGCCGTGATGATCGACGCCGGCATCCGGATGTCCTCGCGATACTTGTCGATCTTGGCGGTCGCGTCGCCGAGCGCGGCGCCCGGCGCGAGATTGAACGACACGGTCACCGCCTGCAACTGGCCGACGTGGTTGATCGCCGTCGGCCCGACCGAACGCTCGACGGTCGCGAAGCTCGACAGCGGCACCAGTCCACCGCTGCTCGACCGGACGTAGATGTTGTTGAACGCACTCTCGTCCTGCTTGGCGCCGGGCGCCACCTCCATGATCACCTGGTAGCTGTCGGCCGCGGTGTAGATCGTCGAGACCTGGCGCTCGCCGAAAGCGCTGAAAAGGGCCGAGCGCAGGGCGTCGATCGAGACGCCGAGCGTGTTGGCGCGGTCGCGGTCGACCTTGAGCGATGCCTGCAGGCCCTTCAGCTGCGAATCGCTGGTGACGTCGCGAAACAGCGGGTCGGCGCGCATCCGCTCCTGGAGCCGGAGCGCCCAGTCGTTGAGCTCGCCGGCCTGCACGCTCTGCAGGATGTACTGGTATTGCGCCTTGCTCGGCCGGCCGCCGAGCTGCAGGTTCTGGATCGGCTGCATGTAGGCCGCGATGCCGGGCACCTCGCGCAGCTTCCTGCGCAGACCTTCGACGACCTCCTTCATCGGCAGCCGCTCGCCGCGCGGCTTGAGGTTGACGAAGAGACGCCCGGTGTTCTGCGACCCGAAGCCGCCGTTGAAGGAATTGACGGTGAGCACGTTGGGGTCGGCCCGCACGATCTCCGCGACCCGGCTCTGCAGCTGCACCATGGCCGGGAACGACGTGTCCTCGGCAGCCTCGGTGGAGATGCGCAGCTGGCCGATGTCCTCCTGCGGGAAGAAGCCCTTCGGGATGGTGACGAAGAGCCACGCCGTGGCGACGAAGGTGAGCAATGCGACGACCAGGACGATGCGGCGGTGACGCAGGGCCACGTCGAGCGAGCGGGCGTATCGGTCGAGCACCGCGTCGAAGCCGCGCGCGAAGGCCCGCACGAGCGCGCCGGGCGGCTTCTTGTGCGCCTCGTCCTTCAGGAACCGGCTCGCGAGCATCGGCACCAGGGTCAGCGAGACGAAAGCCGAGACGACGATGGCGAGCGAGACGATGACCGCGAACTCGTGGAACAGCAACCCGATCACGCCCGGCATGAAGAAGATCGGGATGAAGACGGCGACCAGCGAGCTCGAGATCGAGATGATCGTGAAGCCGACCTCGCGCGAGCCGCGCAGCGCCGCCTGGAACGGCGGCACTCCGTCCTCGACGTGGCGCATGATGTTCTCGAGCATGACGATCGCGTCGTCGACGACGAGGCCGACGGCGAGCGTGAGGCCGAGCAGCGAGATGTTGTCGATCGTGTAGCCGAACGCCCACAGCAGCGAGACCGCGCCGACCAGGGAGACCGGCAGCGAGACCGTCGGGATGGCGGTGGCGACGAAACGGCGCAGGAACAGGAAGATGACGAGAACGACCAGGACGATGGTGCCGATCATCGTCAGCGTCACGTCGTGCAGGGCGGCGCGGATCGAGACCGATCGGTCGTTGACGAGCGAGATCCGCACCGAATGCGGAAGCTGCGACTGGAAGCCCGGCAGCGCGGCTCGGACCGCGTCGACGACCTTGACGGTGTTGGCCTCGGGCTGGCGCAGCACGGCCAGCGAGAGCGAGGTCTCGCCGTTGAAGGTCGCCGCGGTCTTGACGGTCTCGAAGCTGTCCTCGACCTGGGCGACGTCGCGCAGCCGCACCGGGTTGCCGTTGCGGTTGCTGACGATCAGCTCGGCGAACTCGGCCGCGTTGCGAAGCTGGCGGTTCGCGGTCAGCGTCAGCGTCTGCGCCGGCCCCTCGAGAGTGCCGACGGGCGTGTTGGCGTTGGCGGCGCGCAGTGCCGCAGTGAGCTCGTCGAGGCTGATGTTGCGCGCCGCCAGCGCGTCGGGCAGCACGCGAACCCGGACCGCGAAGCGCTTCTGCCCGTAGATATTGACCTGGGCGACGCCGTCCAGCGTCGACAGCGTCGGCGAGATCAGGTGCTCGGCGTAGTCGTTGAGGTCCGACAGGCTGAGCGACGGCGAGGTCAGCGCGATGAAGAGGATCGGCGCATCGGCCGGGTTGACCTTTCGATACGACGGCGGCACCGTCATGTCCTGGGGCAGCTGGCGCTGGGCGCGCAGGAGCGCCGCCTGCACGTCGACGGCGGCGGCGTCGATGTCTCGGCCTTGGTCGAACTCGAGCGTCACGGAGGTCGCGCCGAGGGTGTTGGTCGAGCTGATGACGGCCAGCCCGGGGATCGTCTGGAACTGCTTTTCGAGCTGCAGTGCCACCGACGTGGCCATCGACTCCGGGCTCGCGCCGGGCAGCGCCGCGAAGACGTTGATGACCGGCGTGTTGTAGCTCGGCAGCGCCGCCACCGGGATCTTGTTGAAGGCGATCGCGCCGGCGACGACGATCGCCGCGTTGAGCAGCACCGTCAGCACCGGCCGGCGAATGAAGAGCTCGGAGAGGTTCATGGCATCGAGTCTCCGGGGCCTGCGGCGTGAGCTACGCGGCCGTCGCCCGCGCGGCGACCGCGCCCGAGGCGCCCGCCGGACCTGCGCCGACTGGGCCCGACGCGGCCGGCGCGGCGCCGCCACGCCGGCTGCGACCGGCGCCTTCGGCCGCGGCGCGCTCGATCACCGTGGTCCCGGGCCGCAGGTTCTGGCGGCCCTCGAGGACGATGCGCTCGCCCGGCTGCACGCCGGTGACGACAGCGTCCTCGCCGCTCGCGTAGACGATCTCGACCGGCCGCGCTGCGGCCTTGCCGGCGGCGTCGACGACATAGACGATCTTGCCGCGCGGGCTCTGGATCACGGCGGCGAGCGGGATGACGCTGGCGCCCTTCAGCGTCTGAACGGCAAGGCGCACGGTGACGAACGCGCCCGGCCAGAGCCGCTCGTCCTGGTTCGCGAACTCGGCCTTCACGCGCACCGTGCCCGATGCCGCGTCGACCAGGTTGTCGACGAAGCGCAGCCTGCCCTCGACCGAGCCGCCGCCCTCCGGCAGGAGCGCCGTCACCTTGCCGCCGCCGGCGCGCAGGGTCGCGAGCGCGTCGCCGAGGTTGCGCTGCGGCAGGCTGAAGGCGACCGCGATCGGGTCGAGCTGGGTGATCGTCACGAGCGCGTTGCCGCCGGGCTGGACGAGGCTTCCCGCGAAGACGTTGATCGCACCGGCGCGTCCGGCCGCGGGCGCGACGATGCGGGTGTACGACAGGCCGACCTGGGCCGCCTCGATGGCCGCCTTGTCGGCGGCGATGACGGCGCGCTGCGATTCGACCAGCGTCTGGTTGGTGTCGACCGCGCCCTGCGAGATGAAGTTCTGCTTGAACAGGTCCTGGCTGCGCGTGAGCTGGCGCTCGGCGTCGGCGAGCGCCGCCTGGTCCTTTGCGAGCTGGGCCCTCGCCCGGGTGACGTTCACCTCGTCGTTGCGCGCGTCGAGCACGAAGAGCGGCTGGCCGGCCTTGACGAACTGGCCCTCCTTGATCTGGACCTTCGTGATCACGCTCGAGACCTGGGGCCGGACGTCGACGCTGTTGAGCGAGGAGACCGTGCCGGTTGCCTCCAGCACGACATCGACGTCGCGCTGCTGGACCGCGACGGTCGTGACGCTGACCGGCGGACCGCCGCTGCCCGCAGCCGACGCGGCCGACGCCGCCCCGGCGGCTGCCAACGCCGGCTCGCCGGCCGGGCGCGTCAGGACGTACGCGGCGCCGGCGGCGATCAGGACCGCAACGGCGATCGAGAAAAGAACGGGCTTTTTCATGCGCCCGCGATTGTGAAGCCTCGGCCGATCACCACGGGGCTCACGCGACCGACGGGCCGGCGTCGGCGATTTCTCGCTCGAAGTGCAGCGCCGGGACCCGACTCGCGGCCCAGGCCGCGGCAAGGCAGAGCGCCGCGGCGGCCATGAACGCGAACTCGAAGGCGTGACTGATCCGGGCATCGACCGCGGCCGAGTGCGGAGCGGTGAGCTTCGGCGAGATGCCGATCAGGCCGTAGATCAGGGCGCCGAACGCCGCCGCGCCGATCGACGAGCCGAGGGCGCGCGCGAGCGAGATCGTCGACGCCGCGGCGCCGAGCCGGGACGGGCCGGCAGCCGTCTGCGTCACGATCTGCATCACCGACATCACCGAGCCAAGGCCCAGGCCGGTCGTGATCTCGAGGCCGATCAGGAAGGGACGCTCGGCGGGAAGCAGCGCCAGGCCGACGAGCGAGGCCGCGGCGATGCACAGGCCCACCCCGGGAATGGCCGTCGGCCGTCCGGTATGGACGATGACCCGTCCCGTCAGCGCGGCGCCGGTGACGATCCCCGCGGTGAGCGGCAGCAGCAGAAGGCCCGACTCGGCGGGGTTCGTGTGCAGCGCCAGCTGCAGGTACACGGGCAGGTAGAAGACCATCCCGAACATCGCCGATGCGAAGGCGACGACGGTCAGTACGGCATAGCGTACGGCGGGCAGCGCGAGCAGTTCGAGCGGCAGGAAGGGCTGCGCGGCGCTGCGCTCGACCAACACGAGCGCGGCGCCGAACACCAGCGCCGCGCCGAGCAGCGCCGCGCTCGTCGGCGACGCCCAGTCGAATCGATGGCCGCCGGAAGAGAGCCAGATCAGCGCCGTCGACGCCGTGAGCGCGAAGAGCAGGATGCCGATCGGATCGGGCCGGCCGCGTCCGGCATGCAGGCGGTCGTCGCCGAACATGGAGCGCAGACGCCAGACCGCGATCGCGCAGAGCGGCAGGTTGACGAGGAAGAGCCAGCGCCAGCTGGCGTGCTCGACGACGAGGCCGCCGATGACCGGGCCGCCGACGCTCGCCAGGGTGAAGATGATGGCGAAGTAGCTCTGGTTGCGGGCGCGCTCGCGCGGCGCGACGACCTCGCCGATCAGCGCCTGCGACAGCGTCATCAGCCCACCGCCGCCGAGGCCCTGGACCACGCGCGCGCCGACGAGCAGGCCGAGCGTCGGCGCCAGACCGCAGGCGAGCGAGCCGACGCCGAAGAGCAGGATCGCACCGGCGAGCACGCGGCGGCGGCCGAAGCGATCGCCGAGCCGGCCATAGAGCGGCACCATGATCACCGACGCGAGCAGGTAGCCGACGGCGAGCCAGGACGTGTCGCGCAAGCCACCGAGCTCGCGGCTGATCACCGGGGTCGCCGTCGCGAGCAGGGTCTGGTCGACGGCGGCCAGGAACATCGGCACCATGACGGCGACGAAGAGTCGGCGAAAGCGCGCCCTGTCGAACGCCGGCGCCACCTCGCTCGGCGGCTCGGCCGGTGCGACGGCACCCGGTAGCGCGGACACCGACGCCACCGCCGTCGCCTCCGCGAAGGACCTTCGCATCCCGGCCAGCCGACTCAGGCGCGCCCGGTCGAGCCGAAGCCGCCGGCGCCGCGCTCGCTGGTGTCGAAGCTGTCGACGACGCGAAACTCGGCCTGGACCACCGGCACGATGACGAGCTGGGCGATGCGCTCGAAGGGCTCGATCGTGAACGGCTCGCTGGCGCGGTTCCAGGCGCTCACCATGAGCGGACCCTGGTAGTCGGAATCGATCAGGCCGACCAGGTTGCCGAGGACGATGCCGTGCTTGTGACCGAGCCCCGAGCGCGGCAGGATCATCGCCGCGAAGCCCGGATCGGCAAGGTGGATCGCCAAGCCGGTCGGCACCAGCTGCGCCTCGCCCGGGCGCAGCACCATCGGCGCATCCAGACAGGCGCGCAGGTCGAGGCCGGCGCTGCCGGGCGTGGCATAGGCCGGCATGCGATCGCGCATGCGCGGGTCGAGGATGCGGACGTCGACCGGCGTCATGGCTTCGCCCTGGCCCGCTCGGGAAGCGCTGCAATGCGCGTCGCGATCTCGGCCACGAGCTGGCGCGCGAGCGCGAGCTTGCCGGCCCGCGCCATCTCGCGCGCGCCGCGCTCGTCGACGAGCGTCAGCGCGTTGTCGTCGGCGCCGAAGGTCGCCGGGCCGATGTTGGCCACGATCAGCGGCACGTTCTTTCTCAGCCGCTTCGCGCTCGCGTTGGCGAGGAGGTCGCCGCTCTCGGCCGCAAAGCCGATGCAATACGGCGGTGACGGCAGGGCCGCCACCGCCGCCAGGATGTCGGGGTTCTCGACCAGGTCGAACGACGGGACG
>JBDTJD010000127.1:0-4199 GCA_039935975.1 Caldimonas sp. | reverse complement strand
CCCTCGAAGTAGGACGATGACGGAGACGACCAACCTCAGGTACTTTCGCGAAATCGCATCGGCGGGCTCGCTGCGCCAGGCGGCGGAGCGACTCTTCGTCGCGCCGAGTGCGCTGAGCCGGCACGTGATCGCGCTGGAGCAGGAACTCGGTGTCGCGCTCTTCGAGCGCCGGGCTCGCGGCATGACGCTCACGGACGCCGGGCGCTTGTTGCTCGGCTACGCCAATGACTCGCAAGAGCGCTTTGAAGCCCTGCGAGCGGACATCCATCAGTTCGAGGTGCTGCAACGCGGCAAAGTCGACATCGCCTGCGTCGAAGGCTTGCTGTCGAGCATCATGCCGGCCTTCGTCGAGGGCTTTCTCGCCGCTTACGGAGGCGTCTCGCTGACGGTCGCCGCAATGGGTTCGCGCGCCGTTGCCGATGCCGTCGCCGAGCATCGCGTCGATCTCGGTATCGTCTTCGGCCAGCCGCCTCGCCACGACCTCGTCGAGCTCGCCCGGATGAGTCAGCCCTTGTGCGCGATCGTCTCTCCGCAACACCCGCTGGCTCGCCGACGCAAGTGCCGGCTTGTCGATGCGGCGGCCTATCCGCTCGTCCTGCCCGATCGCTCCTTCGGTATCCGCCAGATGATCGACCGCGTGCGCGCCACCTCGCATCTCGACCTGCGCATCGCTGTGGAGACGAACTCGCTCGCGTTTGCCTGGAAGCTGGTCTTGCCGACGGACTTCGTGACGTTCCTGCCCCTCGATTCAGTGCGCGGCGAGGTCGCCGAGCGACGCCTGGTCGCCGTTCCTCTCGACGATCCCTTGTCGCGTTCCACGCGCGTGACGCTGGTGGGCAGTGCTTCGCGAACGCTGTCGGTGGCGGCCGAGAGTGCGATCGAAGCCTTGAAGCTGCTGATGGGCGCCGAATCTTCGAGGTCGCGCAAGCGTGCTTCGCGGCCGCGCGCGTCGGCCCCGCGCCGGGCCGCCTGAAGCTGTCCAGGCGTTCTCGAAATGAGAACGCTCCGGTTCCAAATTGATGATTCGCCGATCGGCAGGCGCTGCTAGAGTCGCCCATCGATCTGGCTGCTGCCAACGTTCTGGAGGCGTTTCATGTTGAGGATCTCGACAAGAATTCTGGGCACGGCCCGACCATTGGCAAGCATCCTGGCCGCCTTGGCGGTGATGCTCTCCGCGCTTCACGCGGTCGATGCGAGCGCCCAGGAAACGATCACCTTCGGCGCACCGTTGCCGCTGACCGGTGCGCTGGCGCCCGAAGCATTGAAGCAGCAGCAGGGCTACGACCTGTGGGCCGAGACGGTCAACAAGGCGGGCGGGATCAACGTCGCCGGCAAGAAGATGAAGGTGAAGATCGTCTACGTGGACTACCAGTCCAACACGCCGCGGGCGGTGCAGGCCGCGGAGCAGCTCATCACGCAGGACAAGGTCAACTTCCTCTTCGCAGCGTTCGGATCCGGCGCCGCCAAGGCTGCCAGCACGGTGTCCGAGAAGTACGGCGTTCCGACCATCGCGGCGACGGCCTCCTCGGCGCAGGTCTACGACCAGGGTTACAAATACCTGTTCGGCACCTTCACGCCGAACGAGACCTTGACCAACCCGCTCACCGAGATCATCAAGCAGAAGGCGCCCGCGGTGAAAAGCGTCGCGATCCTTGCGCGCAATGACCTGTTCCCCCTGGCGATCGCTCAGGAGATGGAGAAGTCTGCGAAGGCGCGTGGCTTCAACGTCGTGTATTTCGAGAAGTACGCGATCAACAGCATGGACCATTCGTCGTCGCTGACCGAGATCAAGGCTCTCAAGCCCGACTGGATCTTCTTCACCGGCTACATCAACGACCTCGTGCTCCTGCGCAAGCAGATGGCCGACCAACGCATCGCCGCGCCCGTCGTCACCATGATCGCCGGCCCGGCCTACCAGGAGTTCATCGACGCGGCCGGTGCCGGTGCCGAGAACATCACCAGCGCCGCGTGGTGGCATCCGGCGGTCCGCTACAAGGACGTCGGCATCTTCGAGTCGACCGAAAACTACGTGAAGCTGTTCCAGGCCAGGTACAACTCGACGCCCGACTACGCGCAAGCCTCGGCCTCGGTGGCCGGCGAGCTCTTCCAGATCGCGATCGAGCGGGCCGGCTCGCTGGACCGGAAGAAGGTGCGCGACGAGCTCGCCAAGTTGGACGTCACCACCTTCTGGGGTCCCACCCGGTTCGGCCCCAACGGCCAGATCGACTCGCTTGAGCCGCCGGTCTTCCAGATCCAGGGCGGCAAGCCGGTCGTGATCTATCCCACGGCGATCAAGCAGGGCGAATTCAGGCTTGGAGTCAAGTAGGAAGGGCGCGGATCTCGCCTGAGCTTGCGATGCGGTCTGTCAGCGGGCGGGATGGCCACCCGGAAGCTCCGACATGCTGACGCTTCAGGTCTTCGCCAACGGCGTCGTCCTCGGCTGCCTGTATGCGTGCATCGCCGTCGGCTTTTCGTTGGTGTGGGGCGTGCTGAACGTCATCAACATGATGCACGGCTCCTTCATCGTGCTGGGCTCCTATCTCGCCTGGGCCGCTTACCGCGCGCTCGGCACCGACCCGTGGTTCACGCTGATCATCGCGGCGCCGCTCTTCTACGCATTGGGCTATCTCGTGCAGCGTGGTTTGCTGAACCGCGTCATCGCCGCTCCGGTGCTGGTGACGCTGACGATGACCTTCGGTCTCGACCTGATGCTCAACAACGCGATGATCCTCGGCTTCACCGCCGACTACCGCAAGCTGATCCTCGACCCGCCCCTCGGCACGCTGGCACTGGGCTCCGTGGTCATTCCGGTCGACCGGATCCTGGCGATGGTGCTCGCGCTGGCGCTCACCGGCGCGCTCTACCTGATCCTGCGCAGATCGCGGGTCGGCCGGGCGATCATCGCCGTGCGCCTTGACCACGACGCCGCGATGCTGATGGGCGTGCGCGTCAAGTCGATCTATGCGGTCGCCTTCGGTCTCGGCGCCGCCATGGCCGGTTGCGCCGGCGTTCTTCTGGCGCTGATCTTCCCGATCTCGCCGCTTTCGGAGATCCAGTATCTCGGCAAGGCCTTCGTTGTCTGCGTGCTCGGTGGCCTGGGCAGCGTGCCCGGCGCAGTGCTCGGCGGACTGGTCCTCGGGCTGGTGGAGAGCTTCGGGGGGCTGGCACTGGGGCCGGAGAACGCGGTGACGCTGTCGTTCGCGTTGCTGATCCTGTTCCTGATCTTCCGGCCGCAAGGACTCATCGGCAAGCGAGGCTTCGAGTGAGAAGCCGCGCCGGCGCGTGGGTCGTGTTCGTCGCCGTGTTGCTGCTCGGCCTGCTGCCGCTCGCCGGTGAGCCGTACACGCTGCGGCTCGCGACCACCGCGTGCATGTATGCGGTGCTCGCAGTGTCGTGGAACGTGATCGGCGGTTTCGCAGGCTACCCGTCGTTCGCCACGGCAGGTTTTTTCGGTCTGGGCGCTTACGCCGGCGGAGTCACGCTCGCCAAGGGCGGCGGGCTGCTCATCGCCATGGCGCTTGCGGGCGGTCTGGCGTTCGCCGGCGCGATGTTGCTCGGGGCCGTGCTGCTTCGACTTCGCGGCCACTACTTCGCGATCGCCAGCCTGGCGGTGGCTGAAGTCCTTCGCGAGCTGACCAACTCGGCCACGAAACTCACAGGCGGCGGCATGGGCCTGAACATCCCGCTCGCGACATCGACCGCCGGCGGTGTCGGCGCCGAGGCGTCCTTCTTCTTTCTTGCGATGTGGGGCCTGCTGGTGGTGACGCTCATCGTCGTGATGGCCGCCGAGCGCTCGCGCCTGGGCTTCGGGCTGGCCTGCATCCGGCAGAACGAACCGGCCGCCGACATGATCGGCATCCATGCGACGCTCTACAAGAGCCTCGCGTTCGCGCTGTCGGGCATCTTCGTCGCGATGGCCGGCACGCTCTACGCGGGCTGGGTCCACTACATCGAGCCGACCGATGTCTACGACGTGCTGTTCGCGGTCAAGCCGATCGTCATGGTGCTGCTCGGCGGGCTCGGCTCGACCACCGGTGCGGTCGTCGGTGCATTCGCGTTCTTCGGCGTCTCGGAAGCCTTGTGGCGGAACTATCTTCAGATCCACAGCGGCCTGCTCGGGCTTCTCATCGTCGTGCTGCTGCTGTTCCTGCCGCGCGGAATCATCTCCGTCGGCCATCGCCTGAGGGCGGCGGGATTCA
>JBDTJD010000126.1:0-6087 GCA_039935975.1 Caldimonas sp. | reverse complement strand
GAACTCGACGCGCCAGTTCCAGCTCGCGATCTCGGCCTTCTCCGCGGCCGTGACGCCGAGCATCGGCGGCTCGGGGAAGCGCGCTTCCAGCCAGGCGGCGATCGCGGCGTTGTCGGTGAGCACGAGGCCGTCGTCGGTGCGCAGCGCCGGCACCGTGCATTGCGGATTGATGCGTCGATAAGCGTCGCCCAGCTGCTCGTTGCTGCGCAGGTCGATCTGGACGATCTCGTGCGCGACGCCTTTTTCGGCGAGCAAGATGCGCGCGCGGCGCGGACTCGGCGCGGTCGCGCAGTCGTAGAGGGTGATGGTCGTCATGGTGCTGTCCTCGCCCGGGTCATGCCGAGGGCGCGAGCTTGTCGGCGGTACGCGTCTCGAAGTCGCTCGCGTCGTGGCGCTCGTGCAACTGGCTCGACGGCTCGCCGAAGGTGCGGTTGACCATGCGGCCGCGGCGCGCCGCCGGGCGCTTGACGATCTCGTCGGTCCAGCGCAGCACGTTCCCGTAGTCCTTCACCGAGAGGAACTCGCCCGCGCCGTAGAGCTGCCCCTTGACGAGCGCGCCGTACCACGGCCACACGGCGATGTCGGCGATCGTGTACTCGTCGCCCGCCAGGTAGCGGCTTTCGGCGAGACGGCGATCGAGCACGTCGAGCTGGCGCTTGACCTCCATCGCGTAGCGGTCGATCGCGTACTCGAACTTGCTCGGCGCATAGGCATAGAAGTGACCGAAGCCGCCGCCGAGAAACGGCGCGCTGCCCATCTGCCAGAAGAGCCACGACAGGCACTCCGCGCGCGCCGCGCCCTCGCCCGGCATCAGGGCACCGAACTTCTCGGCGAGGTGGATCAGGATCGCGCCCGACTCGAAGACACGGATCGGCTCGGGCCCACTGCGATCGACGAGCGCCGGGATCTTCGAGTTCGGATTGACGGCGACGAAGCCGCTGCCGAACTGGTCGCCTTCGTTGATGCGGATCAGCCACGCGTCGTACTCGGCGCCGGCGTGGCCGAGCGCGAGCAGTTCCTCGAGCATCACTGTGACCTTGACGCCGTTCGGCGTGCCGAGCGAATAGAGCTGCATCGGGTGGCGCCCGACCGGCAGCGCCTTCTCGTGCGTCGACCCGGCCACCGGCCGGTTGATGTTGGCAAACTTGCCGCCGTTGGCCTGGCTCCAGGTCCAGACGGCGGGCGGCGTATAGGGCGTGTTCGATGCGATGTCGGTCATGCCCGATCCTACGGCGGGCGCCGAGAATGAGCCGATGCCCATCTCGCTCGCCGACCTCGTCGAAGCCTCCGGCCGCGCCGCCGCGACCACGAGCCGCCTCGCCAAGCGCGACGCGATCGCCGCCGTGCTGCGCGGCGCCGCGCCCGACGAGGTCGAGATCGCCGTCTCCTGGCTCTCGGGCGAGACGCGCCAGGGCCGCATCGGCGTCGGCTGGGCGACGCTGGCGGCGCTGCGCGGCACTCCCGCGGCCACGCCCGGGCTGACCGTGCGCGAGGTCGACGCGGTGCTCGGCAACGTCGCGGTGATCGCCGGCAAGGGCTCCGCCGCGGCGCGCAGCGCCACGCTACGCGGCCTACTCGGGCGCGCGACGGACGCGGAGCAGGATTTCCTCGTCCGCCTCCTCGTCGGCGAGCTGCGCCAGGGCGCGCTCGAAGGCGTGATGCTCGACGCGGTCGCCGTCGCCGCTGGCGTGGCGTCCGCCGACGTGCGCCGCGCTGCCATGGTGAGCGGCAACCTGCGCGAGACCGCGCGCGTCGCGATGGCCGAGGGCGCGGCCGGACTCGCCCGCTTCGCCGTCGCCCTGCATCGCCCGGTTCAGCCGATGCTCGCGACGCCAGCCGACGACATCGCCGGCGCACTGGCACGGCTCGGCACGGCGGCGCTCGAATGGAAGGTCGACGGCGCCCGCGTGCAGGTCCACAAGGCCGGCGGCGTGGTCAAGGTCTACACGCGCGCGCTGAAGGACGTGACCGCGTCGGCGCCGGAGATCGTCGAGGCGCTGCACGCCCTGCCGGCGCGCGAGCTGATCCTCGACGGCGAGGCCGTCGCCCTCGCCGCCGACGGCTCGCCGCAGCCGTTCCAGGTGACGATGCGGCGCTTCGGCCGCAAGCTCGACGTCGAGCGCATACGTGCCGAGCTGCCGCTCGCCGTGTACTTCTTCGATTGCCTGCACGTCGACGGCCGGTCGCTGCTCGACGCGCCCGCGCACGAGCGCTTCGATGCACTCGTCGCTGCGCTGCCTGCATCGCTCGTCGTCCCGCGCATCGTCACCGCCGAGGTCGCGGCCGCCGAGGACTTCTACGCCGACGCCCTCGCGCGCGGCCACGAGGGCGTGATGGTCAAGGCGCTCGACGCGCCGTACGAGGCCGGCCGGCGCGGCGCGAGCTGGCTGAAGGTCAAGCGCGCCCACACGCTCGACCTCGTCGTCCTCGCCGCGGAGTGGGGTCACGGACGGCGCAAGGGCTGGCTCTCGAATCTGCACCTCGGCGCGCGCGACCCCGAGCGCAGGGACTCGCCCGACGGCTGGGTGATGCTCGGCAAGACCTTCAAGGGCATGACCGACGCGCTGCTCGAGTGGCAGACCGGCGAGCTCCTCGCGCGCGAAGTCCGCCGCGACGGCCTCACGGTGCAGGTCAAGCCCGAGCTCGTCGTCGAGATCGCCTTCAACGACTTGCAGCAGAGTCCGCACTATCCCGGCGGCGTCGCGTTGCGGTTCGCGCGGATCAAGGGCTACCGGAGCGACAAGACCGCGGAGGACGCCGACACGATCGAGACCGTCCGGGCGCTGTGCGCTGCGCAGGGCGCTGGCGCGACCTCGCCATGAACGAACTCGTTCGACTGACCGCAGGCGCGCCGGCCGCGGCGCTGATGCTGGTGGCGATCCTCGCGGTCAGCGCGCTCGGCCTCTTCGCGTGGCCGGCGCTGATCGAGCGCAACCTGCTCCGTCCGCACGGCCTCGTGCAGCGCGGCGACTGGTTCACACTCGTCACGAGCAGCTTCATCCACGCCGACCTGACCCACCTGCTGCTGAACAGCTTCACGCTGTGGTCGTTCGGCTTCGGCCTCGAACGCCGCATCGGCTCGCCGAGCTTTCTCGTGCTCTATGCGGCGGGCCTCCTGACCAGCAGCATCGCAACCTGGCTGCTCCATCGACGCCAGCCCGGCTACGCCAGCCTGGGCGCGTCGGGTGCGATCCTCGCCGTGCTGTTCGCGTCGGTCGTGGCCATGCCGACGGCATCGCTCTACCTCCTGCCCCTGCCCGTGCCGATCCCGGCGCCGCTCTTCGCGATCGGCTACCTGGCCTACAGCATCTTCGCCGGCCGCGCCCGCGTCGGCCGCGTCAATCACGATGCCCACGTGGCCGGCGCCGTCACGGGCCTCGCCTACATGGCGATCACGGTGCCGGGATCGATCCAGCGCGCGTTCGGCGCGTGGCTCGGCTGAGCGAGCGACACCTCGTCCCAGGCTTCTCGATGTCGGCTCAGCGCGGTCGCGGCGCGCCGAGGACCAGCGCCCAGTAGCGTCGTTCTTCCGGCGCGCCCTTCGCGTCGGTGTCGACGCACGCCAGCCCGAACTCGCGGACGGCGGCGTTCATCAGGTTCTCGCAATGGCCCTCGCTCTCGAGCCAGGCCTCGACGACGTCGTCGATCGACGCGAAGCCGACGGCGACGTTTTCGACCGCGCCGCGAAACGGATAGCTGGCAGCGCGCAGGCGTTCGCCGAGGCCACGGTCCTGGCTATCGCGGTGGCTCATGCGGCCGAGCCTGGCCATCTCGCGCGCCTGCACCTGCGCCGCGTCGGCGAGGCGGTCGTTCCACACGACGGGGGCGGCGGCGGCCATCGCGCCGCTCGGGCAGAGCGCGCCGTGAAGGCGCAACTCGCTCAATCGCTGCGCTGCTGCCCCGGGCGAAATCGACAGTCCACACGACACCGGCGTACCGGACTGCACGCCGGGCGAGCACGCGAGCATCGCCGCCAGCACGAGGGCCGGCCGGCGGCGAACTCCGCGTGAGGATTCGCACGGAATCGAGAGGCGATGTCGCGCTCGTGTCGGCGCGTCGTCGTCCACGGCAGTGCCGTCCGCATCGAGAAGGGGCATGCCAGCGATATCGGCATTGGCAGGCCGTTCGTCGGACCGTTGCGCGACGAGCGCGAGCTTCCGTGCGGAACGCACGGCCGGGCCGTGGCCCACCCCCGGGCACAGGGGAGGCGAGTGCCGGCGGGGGCGTGCCCAATCCTCCTTGTGATCCACACGACCTTCGCTCCCGTGCTCCGTCTTGTCATTGCCGCCATGTGCGTCGGCGCGGTCCTGCCCGCGTCCGCGACGGCCAAGGGCGTTACCGCCCCGTCCTCATCGCCGCCGACCCTCGAAGCCTGCTCCTGGGACCGGCCGGGCCACGATCCCTTCATGGGCGACGTCGTCGCGGCCGTCGACCGCTACCAGGACATCCCCGCCGACGTGCGCAAGCGCCTGCAGGCACGCATGGTCAAGCGCGACTACGACGACGTGGTCAGCATCCGTCGCGACAGCATCGCCGGCAGGACCCCGAAGGTCCGCTACGGCACCTCGATCCGCGACATGCACTTCGGCGCTCACAAGCTCTGCCATTCGGTAAGCCGGGCGGCGTGGGGCAAGGACACGCAGGAGCGCGGACTCGTCTATTGCGAAAGCGGCCAGTGCATCCTCGTGCCGACGGTGTGCCGCAACGTCAGTCGCATCGCCCGCGCCGAGGTCGCGAACGAGCGTGCCGAGGACGAATCCGGCGCGCCGGTGCTGCCGGCGGTGGCAACACTCGATGCGGAGTCGGCGCTGATCCCGCTCGACGCGCTGGCCGCGCCGATCGCGCCGGCCGACTCGGTCGTCGGCGCCGTGGGCCCGGGCAGCGGCTTCGGCGGCTACGGTGGCGGCGGGGCCGCCGTGGGCAGCTTCGCGTCTACGGCCGGTGTCGAATCGGCGATCGGCGGCGGGGGCGGGAGCGGCAGCGGGAAGGGCAGCTTCGGCCACGTGTCGTCGGCGCTGCCGTCGCCCGAGATCGCGATCGCGCCGGTGCCCGAGCCCGAGACCTGGGGGCTGATGATCGCCGGGCTCGCGGTCCTCGCGGCCGCGCGTCGTCGGTGGCCTCAGCGCACGAATTCGTCGACGTAGGCCGCGCCGAGCCCGCACGCCGCATAGTGCTTGCGGCACAGCTCGATCTTGGTGAAGACGTCCTCGTAACCGGTGACCGCGCCGGCCTCGTCGACGTAGACCATCGCGCCGTGGATGTTGAAGAAGGTGATCATCTCGCCGGCGCCCGTGAGCTCGTCGACGACCAGCGTGTGGATCTCGCCCGGCGGTTCGTAGACGAAGGCGCCTTCTTCGGCGATCCAGTCGTGCTCGAGGTAGCGCCAGGCCCCGCGGATCACGTAGCCCGTGACCCACGAGGGATGGATGTGGCGCGACAGCACGCCCGACTTGCGAACGCGCAGCAGGTTGCACCAGCTGCCGGTAACGGTGTTGAGCAGCAGCGGCCGGAACCACACGCCGGGCGCCTGCGGCACCCAGACGCGCTCGTCGTCGGGAATCGCCTGCACGGCGATTTCGGGGCGGATGCCCGGCAGCTGGACGATCATCGAAAGCTCCTTCGAGACACGAGGCTTCAGGCCACGAGATAGCCGCCGTCGACGGGCAGGACGACGCCGGTGACGAATCTCGCCGCGTCGCTCGCCAGGAACAGCACCGGCCCGGCGACGTCTTCGGGTGTGCCCCAGCGGCCGAGCGGCGTGCGCGCGAGGATCGGCGCCGTGCGCGCCGGATCGTCCTGGAGCGGCTGCGTCAGCGGCGTCGCGATCCAGCCGGGGGCGACCGCGTTGACGCGGATGCCGTCGACCGCATAGGCGATCGCCAGGCTCTTGGTGAGCTGGGCGACGCCGCCCTTGCTCGCGCTGTAGCCCGGCACGAGGCCGCCGCCGAAGAAGCTCAGCATCGACGCGGTGTTGACGATGCAGCCGCCGCGCGCCTTCAGCCCTGCGCGGGCGGCGGCGCAGACGCGCATCGTGCCGGTGAGGTTGACGTCGACGGTGTCGGCAAAGGCGACCGGGTCGTGCTCCGC
>JBDTJD010000125.1:0-9035 GCA_039935975.1 Caldimonas sp. | reverse complement strand
TCGTCCACTTCCAGTTTCCGCCCTGGGTGACTGCCGGCGCGGCCGGGCGGGCGCAGGTGGAGCACTGCGTCGACCGGATGGCCGGCCACGACCTCTCGGTCGAGTTCCGCCATCGCAGCTGGTTCGCAGGCGTCGAGGAGTCGCGGGCGACGATCGACTTCCTGCGCGAGTTGAAGGTGGCGCACACCGTGGTCGACGGGCCGCAGGGCTTCTCGAACAGCGTCCCGGCGGTGTGGGAGACGACCCATCCGCGCTTCGCGCTGCTGCGCCTTCATGGCCGCAATTCGAAGACCTGGAACATCAAGGGCGCGACCTCGGCTTCCGACCGCTTCAACTACGACTACCCGGAGCGAGAGCTCGCCGACCTGGTGCCGCGCCTCGAACAGCTGGCGCTGACGGCGTTGCAGACCCACGTGATCTTCAACAACAACATGGAAGATCAGGGCCAGCGCAACGCCCGCACGATGGTCGGGCTGCTCTCGGGGCATCGTCCTACGGCATGACGGGTGCGCCTGTTGCGTTGCCCGGCCAGGCCTGCCGGCCACAATCGAAGGATCGCAACACACCGGACGAAGAAGCCATCATGAGTCTCATCAGTTTCATCCAGGACGCCGGGGAAAAGCTCTTCGGTCACGCCAAGGCGGCTCCGGCCGCGGCAGGCGCCGCCCAGCCCGACGTCGCGGCGCTCAACGCCACCGCCGGTCAGGCGATCGAGAAGTACATTGGCTCGCAAGGCCTGAAGGCCGAGGGACTCGACGTCGCCTACGACGGCGCTTCGCAGACCGTCACGGTGAGCGGTGTCGCGCCCGACCAGGCCAGCAAGGAAAAGATCGTCCTGTGCTGCGGCAACGTCGCGTCGGTGGCCAAGGTCAACGACATGCTCACCGTGGCCACACCGTCCGAGCCCGAGTCGACCTACCGCGAGGTGAAGTCGGGCGACACGCTCTCGAAGATCGCGCGCGACGCCTACGGCGACGCCAACGCCTACATGAAGATCTTCGAGGCCAACAAGCCGATGCTGTCCAATCCGGACAAGATCTACCCGGGGCAGATGCTACGAATTCCGGCGAAGTAAGTCAGGCCATGGCGGGCGCTGCCAGCGCGATGGCCGAGGTGCCCAGGCACAGCTGGCGCGTGTGGTGGCAGCTCGTCCGCGACGCCATCGGGTCGTGGATCGACGACTACGCGCCGAGCATGGGCGCGGCGCTGTCGTACTACACGGTCTTCTCGCTTGCGCCGCTGCTCCTGATCGTCGTATCGGTGGCCGGCCTCGTCTTCGGCGAGGAAGCGGTCCGGGGCCAGCTGTTCGAGCAGCTGCGCCAGCTGATGGGCAGCGAAGCGGCCGGTGCCGTGCAGAGCCTGCTCGCGAGCGTCAACAAGCCCGCGCAAGGCGTTGTCGGCACGGTGATCGGCGTCGCCGTGCTCCTCTTCGGCGCGACCACGGTGTTCGGCGAGCTGCAGGACGCGCTCGATCGAATCTGGCGCGCGCCGACACGGCACAAGTCGAGCGGCCTGTGGAGCCTGCTGCGGGCGCGCGTGCTGTCGTTCGGAATCATCCTCGGCATGGCGTTCCTGCTGATGGTGTCGCTCGTCTTCGGCGCCGTCATCTCCGCCCTCGGCAACTGGTGGGGCCCTGCCTTCGGCGGATGGGCGATCACGGCGCAGATCGTCAACCTGCTCGTCGGCTTCGGCCTCACGACGGTCGTCTTCGCGATGATCTACAAGCTCATGCCACGCGTCCATGTGCAGTGGCACGACGTCTGGCTCGGCGCGCTCGTCACCGCGGTGCTGTTCACGGTCGGCAAGTTCCTGATCGGCCTGTACATCGGCAAGAGCGGCGTCGCCTCGGGTTTCGGCGCCGCCGGCTCGCTGATCGTGATCTTCGTCTGGGTCTACTACTCGGCGCAGATCTTCCTCGTCGGCGCCGAGTTCACCTGGACGTATGCGCGAACGCTCGGGTCGCGTCGAGGGCTCGGCGATCCGCCACCCGCGCCGAAGGTGGAGGGCCAGCGCGAGCCGGCGCCGACGCGCAGCGAGGGCCTGCCCGATTCCCCTGCCGCCGTGGCGACGCCGATTGCGGCGCCGCGCACGGCCGCATCCGACGATCCGCGGGACGTGCTGCGCGATGTGGGCGCCGGACTCGCGTTCTACGTCGTCCTGCGCTACGTCGTCCCGCGTCTCCTGCGCCGCCTCTGAAGATCGCAACCTGGAACATCAACGGCGTCGTCCGGCGCCTGCCGCTACTGCTCGACTGGCTCGCCGAAACGTCGCCCGATGTCGTCGCCTTGCAGGAGCTGAAGGCGAGCGACGCCGATTTCCCGGCCGAGGCCCTCGAGGCCGCGGGCTATGGGGCGGCGTGGCGTGGCCAGCGCACCTGGAACGGCGTCGCGCTGCTCGCGCGCGGCGCCAAGCCGATCCTCTCGCGCCGCGCCCTGCCCGGCGACGAGGCCGACACGCAGTCGCGCTATCTCGAGGCCGCCGCCTTCGGTATCCTCTTCACATCGATCTACCTGCCCAACGGCAACCCGCAGCCCGGGCCAAAGTTCGACTACAAGCTGGCCTGGTTCGAGCGGCTGATCGAGCACGCGCGTGGCCTGGTCGAGGCCGGGCATCCGGTCGTTCTCGCCGGCGACTACAACGTCGTGCCGACCGATCTCGACATCTACGCCACGCGGTCCTGGCACGACAACGCGCTGCTCCAGCCGGCGCCGCGCGAGGCGTACCGCCGGCTTCTTGCGCAAGGCTGGAGCGACGCGCTGCGCGAGCTCCATCCCGACGATCGCCTCTACACCTTCTGGGACCGCCTCAGGAACGGCTGGGCGCGCGACGCCGGGCTGCGCATCGACCATCTGCTCGTGAGCCCGAGCCTCAGGCCGCGCCTCGCGCGCGCCGGCGTCGACCGCGAGATGCGCGGCCGCGAGCACGCGAGCGATCACGCTCCGGCCTGGATCGAGCTCGCCGAGGACGTGCCGGCGAAGCCGCGCACCCGGTCCAAGGCGACGAGCCGATGACCGGCGCGCAGGAGCCCGGGCCCGGCTAGACGGCGAGCGCGCTGCGGGAAGCGTCGCGCATCCGGCCGGCTTCGACGACCATCAGCGACAGGCGCCGCGCGAGCCAGGGCATCACGTCCTGCGCGGCGGGCCGTTCGGGCAGCAACTCGAGGTCGGCACCGCCGGCGCCCGCGACCGGCGCCACGGCGTCGGACTTCAGGTCGAGCAGGCCGTCGAGCGCGGTCGCAGCCGACTCGAGGGCCGGAGTCACCGGCAGGAGCGCCGACTCCTCGTTCTTCAGCCGCGCGACCGTGATCCGCACCATCGACAGATGCGCCATCAGCCGCTCGCCATGGTCGATCAGGGTGGCGATCTCCGCCGCCGGCAGGCGCACGCCCTTCGGCTCGGCCCGGCTTCGGCGCAGCGCCGTCGAGAGCGCGGCGAGCGAGTCGTAGGCGCGGCGGCGCGCCAGGCGATCTTCGACCGGATCGGTCTCGGCCGTGCGCAGAGACTGCGATGCGTAGTCGTGGACATCGCGCAGCACGCGCGCGATCGTCTCGGCGACGCCGCGCCGCTCCCACGACGGCAGCACGTAGCTGAAGCACCACGCGAGCAAGGCGCCGAGGAACGTATCGGCGACGCGCTCGGCGATCGCGAAGCCACCTTCGGGATTGACGAGGTGCGACTGCAGCAGGGCCATCACGCTCGCCGCCGTCGCGGTGAGCCAGTAGCGCTGGACGACGAAGGCGTGGGCCGTGGCGAGCGCGGCGAGGAAGACGGCGCTCAGCATCTGCATCGTCGCGACGTACGACACGGCGACGACCACCAGGCAACCGAGCAGCGTGCCCGCGACCCGCGCGTTGCGCCGGGCCAGCGTGTCGCCGAGGTTGCCGCGCAGGACGACGCCGACGCTCAGCACGAGCCACCACGGGTGCGAGCTCCAGGGCAGCGCGAAGGCGAGGTAGTACGCGGCGCCGAGCGCCAGTCCCATGCGCAGCGCGTGGCGCAGCACCGGCGAAGCGAAGCGCCAGTGCGGGCGCAGCGCGCGCAGCGGAAAGCCGCGCGGCGTCATGAAGCGCCTCAGCTCGGCGCGGGTCAGCAGCGGCGGCTCGCGCTCGCCCTGCAGCAGGCGATGGAGGCGGCGCACGTCACCGTCGAAACGGCGCAGCCGGCCGACGAGCGAAGGGAAAAGGCGCGCGCGCGGATCGTCGAGCGCGAGCGGCAGATCGGCGAACACCTCGTGGAAGACGAGCGGCGGCGACTCGCCGCTCTGCGCCGTGCCGTCGCGCACGTGCTCGGCGACGGTGTCGAGCTCGTCGCCGATGCGCCGCAGCGCGACGCCGACACGCTGCAGGATGGCGCGCCCCGTGGCGTCGACGGCGAGCTGCTCGGCATCGAGCCGGTTGGCGAGCAGCACGTCGCGCAGGTCGATGATGCGGGTGAGGATGGCGATGTCGCGGTCGGCGCGCGTCGATGCGGGCGCGGCGAAGAGAAGGTCGCGCGCGGCCTGGAGGCGATCGGCGAGCGTCGCCTCGCCGCTGATCCAGGCGCGGACCGGCTCGGCCTTGCGCCCGGGCGCGCGCGGCGCCGAGAGCACGTCGGCGCGCGAGCGGAACAGCTCGGCGGCGGCGCGCAGGGTCGCGACCAGCGCGAGGGTGCGATAGCGGCCCTGCAGGGCGGCGGTCGCGGCCGTCGACCAAGCGAGGAAGGCGAGACCGCCGCATGCGCTCCAGCCGGCGCTGACGAGCGGATGGTCGGCCGGCGGCACCGCCATCGAGAAGATCATCGCCAGCACGGGCGAGAACGAGATCGCCCCGGCGCGCGCTCCCCAGGCCAGCGCCATCATCGCGAAGAAGGCGACGACGGCGACGGCCGCACCGAGCCCGAGCGGATGGCCGCGCAGCAGGTCGACGACCAGCGCCGCCGCGGAGCTCAGCAGCACGGCGACGCCGACGGCGCGCCAGTTGCGGTCGACGCTGTTCGGCAGGTCGACGATGCTGGCCGAGACGGCACCGCTCACGACCAGCGCGGCGACGTGGGTGCCGGCGGCCAGAGTCGTGAGCTGCTGGATGACGCCGACGCCGAGCGCGACCTCGAGGCCGTTGATGGCGTAGGCCGGCAGCAGTCGCCAGGGTCCGAGCTTCGTCGACAGGCGCATCGCAGGCGCGCCAAGCGCGCGGGTGACGGGCCCGCAGGATAGCCGCGCCTTCGCGGTGGCCGGGACGGCGACCGTCGGGCCGATCGCCGGCGGCCGGCGCGCGCCCTCCCGTCGCCTCTGCAGGCTCTAGAGGGAAGGCGCTCGCAGCACGGCGCGCACCTGCTTGACGAATGCCGGGTCGGCATTGCCCAGGCGGCTCGTCCTGGCCACGATGCGGCCCTGGGCGTCGAGGAGCACCAGAACCGTCGTGTGGTTGAAGTCGCCGCTGCCGATCGCCCGGTACTGGATGCCGAGGACGCCGGCGAGCTTGCGCACGGCGGGCGCGTCGGCGCGGGCCAGCGACCAGCGTGCCCCGTCGACGCCTCGCTCGTCGGCGGTGTGCTTCAGGACGGCAACGCTGTCGCGAGCCGGATCGAAGCTCACCATCAGCACGCCGAGGTGCTCGCGCTCGCCGGGCGAGAGCTGTCGCTCGGTGTCCTGCAGCGCGTCGATCAGCATCGGGCAGACGAACTGGCACGACGTGTAGAACATGCTCACGAGCATGGGCCTGCCGCGCCGTTCGTCGAGCCGGAAGTGGCGGCCCTCCTGGTCGACGAGAGGCGTCGCCAGCTGGTAGACCGAGTCGGACGGCAGCGGCGGCGCTTCGCGGGTGGCGGTGGCAGGCAGGGCCTGTGCGGTCGAGCACAGGGCGAGCGCGAACCCCAGCGCCGCAAGCGGCGCGCAGAGGCGGGAAATCGGTTGCAGTTTCATCGGGGCGTCTCCGGATCGTGGGGTCTCGCGCAGCGAAAGCCGAGGCTGGCGGTGCTGTCTGCGGCGTTGAGCGACGAGAGCAGCGCGATGCGCATCAGGACCGCGTAGTTCTCGCGGTCCTGGAGGTTGATCGCGCCCGCGCCGCAGAACTTGAGTCGGTCGGGATCGTCCGCGGAGCGGCTGTCGCCATCGACGAGCAGGGCGTTGAAGTCGTCGACCCACTCCCAGACGAGGCCGTGCATGTCGCGCACGCCGTAGACGTTGGCCGTGCCGCTGCCGACAACGGGCAGTGCGTCCGTCGCCGGTCGCGCATACCAGCCGAGGATTCGGGCCAGCCACGCCGGGTCACTGCGCGCGTCGTGCCGCGTCGCGTCGGCAGCGGCGACATACTCCCACTCGTACCAGGTCGGCAGACGCGCGCCTTCGCCCTCGCAAAAGGCCTCGGCCGCGAACCAGCTCACTTCGGTGACCGGTGCCCGGGCCGGCGTGCCGTCGCCCGCGGCATCGTCGCCGCGCCAGTGGCGAAGGTAGCCGCCGTCGGCGAACGTGCGGGCGACGCGGTCGCGACGCCATTCGGGATGGGCCGCGACGAAGCGTTCGAACTCGCCCCGGGTGACCGGGCTGACGCGCATCGCGAAGGCCGCGACCGGCACGGGCGCGTTGGCGGCGTCGTTGGCGAGCACGCTCGTGATCGTGCCGGCCTGGACCTCGACGTAGTCGCCGTCAGGCGCGGCACGGGCACTCGACGCGAGCAGCGCGGCCATCACGAGAGCGACGAAACGCGTCATGGCAGGTCGGGTTCGCAACCGCGGGCCGGCACGACGCCGTCGAGCTCAGTGGGTCGCCGCCGCGGGCGTCGGCGCCTTGGCGGCGCGCGCCTTCTTGACCTCTTCGGTGAGGATGCGGCCGCCGGAATTTCCCCAGCTGTTGAGGACATAGGTGAGGATGTTGGCGATCGCATCGTCGTTGAGCTGGTTCATCGGCGGCATCACCGAGTCGTACTCGCCGCCGTTGACGGTGACCTTGCCCGTCAGGCCATGCAGCACGACGCCGATGGCGCGCTTCGGGTCGGCGGCGAGGTAGTCCGACTTGGCGAGCGGCGGGAACACGCCGGGCAGGCCGGCGCCGCTGGGCTGGTGACAGACCGAGCACGTTCCGACGAAAAGCTCGCGACCCGCCTGCACCTGGTCTTCCACCGTCAGGGCGCCCGCCGCGGCGTTCTTCGTCGCCACCACCACCGCGTTCATGTTCGGCTGCGAGCGGTCTCCGAGGTAGACCGAGTCCAGTTCCTTGCCTGAGTAGATCGTCTTGTCCTCGGGGCCGTTGACCTTGAGGATCGCGAGTGCGCCCTTGTTGAAGGCGCGAAAGATCGAGTGGTCGACGAGCACGTAGCTGCCCGGCACCTTGGCCTTGAACTCGACCGCGACCGCGCCGCCCGCGGGGATCAGCGTCGTCTGCACGTTCTGCTGGATGTTCGTGCCGCCCTCGTAGCGAACCTTGTCGAAGATCGCGCCGATCACGTGGAAGCTCGACACCAGGTTCGGGCCGCCGTTGCCGACGAACAGGCGCACCGTCTCACCGGTCTTGGCGGTGATCGCCTTGTCGCCGGTGAGCGAGCCCTCGGCGCCGTTGAAGAGCACGTAGGTCGGCCGCTCGTCGATCGCCTTTTCCATGTCGAAGGGCTGCAGGCCCTTCTCGCGGTACTTGCCGGTCGTGTAGAAATCGCCCTGCATCACGTAGTACTCGTGGTCGACCTTGGTCAGGCCTTCGGGCGGCTCGACGAGGATGAGGCCGTACATCCCGTTGGCGACGTGCATGCCGACCGGCGCGGTCGCGCAGTGATAGATGTAGATGCCTTCGTTGAGCGCCTTGAACGTGAACTGCGACTCGTGGCCCGGCGCCGTGAAGCTCGACGCCGCGCCGCCGCCCGGGCCGGTGACGCCGTGCAGGTCGATGTTGTGCGGCATCTTGCTGCTCGGATGGTTCTTCAGGTGGAACTCGACCGTGTCGCCCTGGCGCACGCGGATGAAGCTGCCCGGCACCGTGCCGCCGAAGGTCCAGAACGTGTACGACACGCCTTCGGAGATGGCCATGTCCTTCTCGACGACCTCGAGTTCGACGATGACCTTGGCCGGGGTCTTGCGGTTCGTCGGCGGCGGCACGTTCGGCGGCGAAGTGAGCACGGCGCGGACCGGCGCACCTTGCGGCGGCCCGAAATCACCCACGCCCCGGGTCGCGCGTGGAGCGGCGGCGCCGGTAAGGCCGGCGAATGCGATGGAGACCGCCATCGCGGCGAGGAGGCGAAGGATGAAGAGTCGGGGCACTGTGGCGCTCCTGGCTGGATGAGAGGCCAAAGAGGGATTGGCGACACATCGATGCTAGGAAGCCGGACGGCGTCCGACCTTGCGAAACGTCAACCCGGCGAAGCCGCAGAACCGATTACCGGACCGCGGCCTCGGGGCTTCAGCCCCGCCTGCGCCCGGCGCAGGCGATCTTCATCACATCACCGCGCCGAGCGCCCAGGGCACGAACTCGTTCTGGCCGTAGCCGTGGATCTCGCTCTTGGTCTTGCGCCCCGAGGCGGTCTCGAGCATGAGCCGGAAGATGCGCTCGCCCATCTCGTCGATGCTGATGCCGCCGTCGATGACGTCGCCGCAATTGATGTCGATGTCGTCTTCCTGCTTCTGCCAGAGCGCGGTGTTGGTCGAGAGCTTGAGCGACGGCGCGGGAGCGCAGCCGTAGGCCGAGCCGCGTCCGGTGGTGAAGCAGATGAGGTTGGCGCCGCCCGCGACCTGGCCGGTCGCCGAGACCGGGTCGTAGCCGGGCGTGTCCATGAAGACCAGGCCCCTGGCGGTCACCGGCTGCGCGTATTCGAAGACGTCGACGAGGTTGGTCGTGCCGCTCTTGGCGATCGCGCCCAGGCTCTTCTCGAGGATCGTCGTCAGGCCGCCGGCCTTGTTGCCCGCCGACGGGTTGTTGTCCATCTCGGCGTCGTTGCGCTCGCAGTAGCGCTCCCACCAGCGGATGCGCGCGACCAGCTTGTCGGCGATCTCCTTCGAGACGGCGCGCCGCGTCAGCAGGTGCTCGCCGCCGTAGATCTCCGGCGTCTCCGAGAGGATCGCGGTGCCGCCGTGGCG
>JBDTJD010000124.1:0-5132 GCA_039935975.1 Caldimonas sp. | reverse complement strand
CGCGCGGCATCGCGTCGAGCAGCGCGAGCATGCGGTCGAGCAGCTGGGCGATTTCGCCGGTGCCGTCGATGAAGAAGCGCGCCTGCGAGTTCGGGTCGTCGCGGCCGACCTTGACCGTCAGCCAGTCCGGCTCGGCGCGCGCGAACACCGGCTCGTCGTTGACGTCGTCGCCGAGAAAGACGGCAGCGCGCACGGCGCAGCGGGCCACCAGGCCGGCCACCGCGTCCGCCTTGTTGCGAGCGCCGGCGGCGACGATGTTCATGACCATCTTGCCGCCGAAGCTGTCGAGCTCGCCGCCGAAGCCGCCCACCACGTCGTCGATCAGCGTCCGTGCCCGCTCACGGTCGCGCGCGAGGCGATAGTGCAGGGCCAGCGAATGCTGCTTGTCCTCGACCACGATGCCGGCCGCCTCGAGCTCTCCGGAGCGTGCGCGGAGGAGCGCGCGAAAGCGGTCGAGCCGCGCCGGCGCGTCGGGGTCCGGGGGCGCGAGCGGATCCTCCGCGCCATGGCTGCCGATCACGAAGGAGGGCTCGAACGAAAGGCGGCCGCGCACGTCGTCGATGCTGCGACCGCTGACGATGGCCACCGGCAGCAGGGCCGCCAGCCGGTCGAGGCGCCGCGCCGTCGGCAGCGGCACCCGTGCGTCTTGGGGACGCGCGACGATGGGCGCGAGCGTGCCGTCGAAGTCGAAGGCGAGCAGCGGTCGCAGCGCCAGGGTCGCGGCGAGCGCGGCATCGCCTTCGGGAGAAAAGAGGGGGCGCAGCATCTCAGGGTTTCGCGGCATGGACGGCATCGCTCATCTCACTCGTTGCGGTGCCGTTGCACGCGCGCCTCGATGCGCTCGCGCAGGCGCCAGCGGCCGGCGTCCGTGAGCATGCGCCCGGCCCAGCGGAAAACGTTGTTCTCGCGAACGTCCATGCGCAGGCTGGCCATGCGCTCGCGCTGCTCGGCCGGCGGCATGGTCGCCGCCTCCTGGAGCGCGTCGGCGGTCTCCTCGACGTGATACGGATTGACGATCAGCGCCTCCGTCATCTCGCGCGCGGCGCCGGCGAAGCGGCTCAGGATGAGGACCCCGAGCTCGTCGTCCCGGGCGGCCACGAACTCCTTGCAGACCAGGTTCATGCCGTCGTGCAGGCTGGTCACGATGCAGATGTCGGCCGCTCGAAAGAGCTCGGTGACCTGTTCCTTCTCGTGGTGCTGTGCGAGCAGATGCACCGGCTGGTAGCCGGCGCGGCCGAATCGCTCGTTGATGCGCCGGGCTGCGCCGGCGACGCGGTCCTGGAACGCGCGGTACTCGTCGAGCAGGCCGCGCGTCGGCGCCGCCACCTGGACGAAGACGAAGCGGCCGATCCACTCCGGCCGCTTCTCGAGCAGGCGCTCGACCGCGTTCAGCCGCTCGAGGATGCCCTTGGTGTAGTCGAAGCGATCGATGCCCACGGCCAGGCAGATGTCGCTGCCGAGACCGAGCCGCTCGATCACGCGGCGGCGACATTCGGCGACCGACGGCCAGCTCGCGACCACCTCGTCGGGCGGCCACTCGATGGAGATCGGATAGGCCTCGACCAGCGTCTGCTCACCCTTGTAGGTGATCGTCGAATGCTCGTGCTCGATCCGCGCCTCGAGGAAGCGGTCGACCGTCTCGATGAAGTTCTTGCAGTGGAACGGGGTGTGAAAGCCGAGGATCGTGCTGCCCAGCATGCCCTGCAGGATCTCGCGGCGCCAGGGGCAGATGCCGAACGACTCCGGGTTCGGCCACGGGATGTGCCAGAACGTGAGGATGGTGGCGCGCGGCAGCTTGGCGCGGATCATCGCCGGCAAGAGCGCGAAGTGGTAGTCCTGAACGAGCACGACCGGATCCTCGCCGCGCGCCTCGGCGACCACGGCATCGGCGAAGCGCTGGTTGACGATGCGGTACTTCTCCCAGTCGGACTCGCGAAACACCGGGCGCACGTGGGCGACGTGGCACAGCGGCCACATGCCCTCGTTGGAAAAGCCGTAGTAGTAGCCCTGCTCTTCCTCGGGCGTGAGCCAGATGCGGCGCAGCGTGTACTGGTTCTTGCCCGGCGGCACGTCGACCCGGTCGTGCGAGTCGACGACATCGCGGTCGGCGTCGCCGCTGCCGTGCGCGATCCAGGTTCCCGAGCAGGCTCGCATCACGGGCTCGACCGCGGTCACGAGGCCGCTCGCCGGCCGCTTGACGAGGGTGTTGCCGTCGGCCGCGTGTTCGTGGATGTAGGGCTCGCGGTTCGACACGACGATGACCTGATCGCCGCGCAGCTGGGTGCGCAGCAGGCCGCGCAGGCGGGCAGGGTCCCAGCCGGCCTGCGGGCCAAGCGAGCGGCGGTGCTCGTCTTCCAGGTCGCGGAGCCGGGCCAGAAGCTCGGCAGCCAGTGGCGCCATCTCGGGCGCCGCGGCGAATGGGCGGATCAGGCCTTCGCCGCGCAGCAGCCCGCGCATGCCCGACACCCAGCCGCGCCAGCTGAGCTGGGCGACGATCATCGTGATCAGGGCGATGGTCAGCCCGAGGCCGGCGATGAAGAGGATCAGGTAGCGGCGCGTGTCCTCGCTGCGCCGGTCGACGAAGCTCAGGTCGTGCAGCAGCACGAGGTCCGCGAGCGGACCGGCATCGCCGCTCACCGGATGCACGCCGACATGCAGCGCGCCGCCGGCGACAAGGAGGCGGGGCTCGGGAAGGGTGGCGTCGCGCTTCGCCTCGGCGCAGGTCAGCGAGGTGGGATAGCTCGCCGTGTGCCGCAGCAGCTTGCCGTCGAGCGAGCACAGGCCGATCGCGAACAGTCGCTCGTCCTGCACCGCGCGTGCGAACAGCGTGTCGATTCGCGCCGCAGCGCCGACATCCCCGTCGGGAAGCGTCTGGGCGATCGAATCCGACAGCGCATTGGCCACCAGCTCGCCGCGGCTGTTCAGGTCGCGCGAGAACCACTTCAATGTCAGCTGGTCGAGCAGCGGCAGCCCGAGGTAGCCGGCGGCGACGAGCACCAGCACGAGCGGAACCAGGAAGCGAAGCTGAAAGCTCAGGATTTTCATCGCGGGAAGAAGGGGCTTCGTGGGCATCGGGCGCGTGCCCTGCACGGCCGCGAGGCGATGTTGTTCCCGAATGGCGCGGCCGGAGGAAGGGCAAACGAGCGGCCCGCAGCCGGCAGGGAACTCCCATTGTATATTTGTCCAAATGTTTACGTTCCGATGTCAGGACGAGGGGCCGCGATCCGCGGCATGCACGCGGTGCGCCGCGAGGAGAAGAAGTTCGAATGCGCGATGATTTCTGGCAAGCAAGCGCCGCGATGTGGCATGAATTCGGCGGCGTCGGCGCGTCGTCCGTGCGCATCGTTGCCATCGTCGTCTCGGCGTGGATCGCGATCGCGCTGGCCCGTCGCAGCATCAGGGCGCTGCGGGTGCGCGTCGCGTCCCGGTTCGACGACCGCGAGGCGGTCCAGCGTGCCGATACGCTCGGCCGGGTCTTTCGCTACCTGGCGTCGGTGGTCATCACTGTCGTCGCGGCGATCCTGGTGCTGGCCGAGGTCGGCGTCTCGGTGGCGCCCATCCTGGGCGCGGCGGGCGTGGTCGGTCTCGCCGTCGGGTTCGGTGCCCAGAGCCTGGTCAAGGACTATTTCACCGGTTTCTTTCTGCTCCTTGAAAACCAGATCCGCCAGGGCGACGTCGTCAAACTCGGTGAACATTCGGGCCTGGTCGAGGAGGTGACGCTGCGCTACGTGCGCCTGCGCGACTACGACGGCAACGTCCACTTCGTTCCCAACGGCACGATCGCGTCCGTGGTCAACATGAGTCGCGGCTTCGCCCAGGCGGTGGTCGACGTCGGCGTGGCCTACAGCGACGACCTCGACCGGGTGATGGACGTGATGCGTCAGGTCGGCGTCCAGATGCGTGCCGATCCGGCGCACGAGGCGCGCATCCTCGACGAGCTCGAGATCGCCGGTGTCGAACGCTGGGACGACTCCGCGGTCGTCATTCGCGCCCGCTTCCGCGTCGCGCCGCTCCAGCAGTGGACGATCAGGCGCGACTTTCTCAAGCGGCTGAAGAAGGCGTTCGACGAGGCGGGGATCGAGATTCCGTTCCCGCAGATGAGGATCCACGTTCCGGAAACGGCACGGGTCGCCAGGCGAGGCCAAGGGCCGGAGTTCGGCGCCGCGGCCCCTGCGGGCACCTGAGCTCGGCGCGCAGCACACCCGTGCCTGGACGACGATGCGTCGCGGCCGGCGGCGCCGGTCCGGCTACTCGACCATCAGTTCCTGGGCGCCGAGCGTGCGGGGCTTCCGGACGCGGCGGGCGTAGCCCCAGAGCTGCGCCAGGATGAGGAGCGCGCAGGCGCCGATGATCCAGGCCGCGATCGGGCGGGTGACGTAGACCGCGAGGTTGCCGCGCGCGAGCAGCATCGCGCGCCGGAAGTTCTCCTCCAGCATCGGTCCGAGGACGTAGCCCAGGACGATCGGCGCCATCGGGAAGTCGAGGGCCAGGAAGACCGCGCCGACGACGCCGAAGGCGGCCACCTCGAGCACGTCGAACAGGCTGTTGTGGGTGCTGTAGACGCCGATGCAGATGAAGAAGAGGGCCGCCGGATAGAGCAGCCGGTAGGGCACCTGGAGCAGCTTGACCCACACCCCGATCAGCGGCACGTTGAGGATGATCAGCAGTACGTTGCCGATCCAGAAGCTCGCGATCAGGCCCCAGAAGATGTCGGGATGCTCGCTGATCATCTGCGGGCCGGGCTGGATGCCCTTGATGATGAGCGCGCCCAGCAGCAGCGCCATCACCGCGTCGCCGGGAATGCCGAGCGACATCGTCGGGATGAAGTCGACCTGCGTCTTCGAGTGCGCCGCCGCCTCGGGTGCGGCGACGCCTTCGATCGCGCCCTTGCCGAAGCGGCTCGGATCCTTGGCGATCTTTCGCTCGAGCGCGTAGGCGATGAAGGTCGTGATCGTCGGCCCGGTGCCCGGCATGGCGCCGAACAGGCAGCCGACGGCGGTGCCGCGCATCATCGGCCAGAACGCCTGCTTCAGCTCGGCCCGCGTCGGCCGCATGTCCTTCATGCTCACCTTGGCGTGGTGGCCCTTGATCTCGACCCGGTTGATGGTGACCAGGAAGTCGGCGATGCCGAA
>JBDTJD010000123.1:0-5258 GCA_039935975.1 Caldimonas sp. | reverse complement strand
GACGATCCAGGCCGTGATCGACCAGATGGACCGCCTCGTCTCGCAGATGGAGACGGAGGCCGCGAAGATCCGCTGACCGGCCACGGCGCGTCAACGAACGGCGCCCCGGCCCGTTGAACAGCGACCGACTCCGACCACTCCAGCCCCGATTGCCGATGTCTTCTCACGCCGGACTGCTTGCCGCCCTCGTCCTGGGCGGTGCCTGTGCCACCGCCCTCGCCGCGCCGGAATCCGCGCCGCACGCCGCTGCCTGCGTGGCCGCGCTCGAAGCGCAGGAGACGACGCTCGCGCAGACCGTCAAGGCCGGTGCGTCGGTGGGCGACGAGCTGCTGAAGGTCGTGCGCAGTGGCATCGCGATCATCGGCACGCAGTACCTGGCGGGCCTGCGCGAGGCGGAAGCCCGCGAGATGCTCAAGGCTGCCCAAGAGGATTTCGGGACCCTGCCGCCGGCTACCGCGAGCGAGCGTCAGGCGGGCTGCCTGCGCGAAGGCGAGGCGATCTTCGAGCATGCGTCGTCGCTCGAGAGAGCACTCATCACGACTGCGGCGCAGCACCGCATCAAGCGCATCACCGCCAGGAAGTAGGCCTCTCGGCGCGGCCATTAATAAGCGGCTTGTCGCGCCCCTGGCCACCGCAGCCCGCGCCGGGCGCCCGATCCCGCCCGGGTCAGGGGCCTGCCGCGAATCGTTCGAGGCTGCGCGCCGATTCGTCGTCCAGGTCGACGAAGACGGCGCCGATCTTGAACTGGCCAGCCGCGGAGTAGGAGGAATAGACCACCTTCGCCGAGGCGCGGATCGCCTGCGGCGGGCCGCCTGCGTGCAGCTCGAACTCGACGCGGCAGCGCGTGCCCGGGGCGATCGGCCGCGCGGCGATCACGCTGATGCCATCGCGGCCGACGTCCCAGGTCTGGACCGGGATGCGCGTCGTGCCGTGGACGAGGGTCGCGTCCTCGCGGATCGCGCGCCGGGCGGCGAGCCGGCGGCTGGATTCGGGTGGCTGGAACGGGCTGCTCATCATCGGCTCGACATTGCCGAGGTAGTCTAGTGGCTCCCCCGCGATTCGGAGCCACGCGACACGATGAGCCTGCAATCCGTCCGCGCCTTCCTGGCGGAGCGCGCACCCGACCTCGAGATCCTCGAGGCGACGACCAGCACCGCCACCGTCGAGCTCGCCGCTGCGGCCCACGGCGTCGAGCCGGCGCGCATCGCCAAGACGCTGGCCCTTCATCTGGGCGGCGCGGTGATCCTGCTCGTGATGGGCGGGACGGCGCGTCTCGACAACCGAAAGTACAAGGACCGCTTCGGCGCCAAGGCCAGGATGCTCGGCGCCGCCGAGGTGCTGGCGGCGACGAGCCATCCGGTCGGCGGTGTCTGCCCGTTCGGGTTGCCGCATCCGCTCAGGATCTACGCGGACGCGTCGTTGAGGGAGTTCGACGTCGTCGTCCCGGCGGCCGGCGACACCCACCATGCAATCCGGATCGACACGGAGCGAATGGTCCGGCTGGTCGACGCCGAATGGGTAGACGTCGCGCAGGGCTGAGCACCCGGCCACTCGTCTTCGACGACGGCAGCGAGAATGCGTGGACACCGACGACGAGACTCCAGAGGAACGACATGAGCGACACGAACCATCTCGAAGAGGCGATGAACAACCTGCGTTCGCAGATCAGCGCCCTCCCGCCTGACGACGAGCCGACCCGGCAGCACCTGAGCGGGCTGGTCGGCGACATCGAGAGGCTGGTCGGCAGCTCGGGTGACCTGCGCGCCCAGGAGCATCTGGGCGAGAACCTGAACGAGTCGGTGCTTCGCTTCGAAGCCTCGCATCCACGGATCGCGACTGTCCTCAACCAGCTCGCCGAAAAGCTCGGCGCGATGGGGATCTGAGCCTCGGGTCCGGGTCGGGGCACCGTGTTCCGAGGCGACCTGAATCATGGCTGAGGCCTTGGTTTCTGCTCCGTTCCTCATCACCATGGACGCGCGCGACAACGTCGCGATCGTCGCCAACGACGGCGGACTCCCCGCGGGGACGCGTTTCCCGTCGGGGCTGACCCTCGTCGACAAGGTGCCGCAGGGCCACAAGGTGGCGCTCGTCGACATCGCCGCCGGCGCACCGGTGCGACGCTACGACGTCGTCATCGGCAACGCCGTCCGCGCGATCGCGGCCGGCAGCTGGGTGCACGAGCGCCTGCTCGAGATGCCGGCCGCGAGGTCGCTCCAGGGTCTGCCGATCGCGACCGCGAGGCGCGCGCCGCTCGAGCCGCTCGAGGGCTACACGTTCGAGGGCTACCGCAACGCCGACGGCTCGGTCGGCAGCCGCAACATCCTCGCCATCACGACGACGGTGCAATGCGTCGCCGGCGTCGTCGACTTCGCCGTGCGGCGCATCAAGGCCGAGCTGCTGCCGAGGTACCCGAACGTCGACGACGTCGTCGGCCTCGAGCACACCTACGGCTGCGGCATCGCGATCGACGCGCCCGGTGCCGAGATCCCGATCCGCACGCTGCGCAACATCACCCTCAATCCGAACTTCGGCAATGAGGTGATGGTCGTGAGTCTGGGCTGCGAGAAGCTGCAGCCCGAGCGTCTCCTTCCGCCGGGCTCGCTCGCGATCGTCGACGAGAGGAATGTCGCCGACATTGGCGTCACCGCGTCGCCGCGGCTGGACGTCGTCTGCCTGCAGGACGAAGGCCATGTCGGCTTCGAGTCGATGATCGGCTCCATTTTCGCGATGGCCGAGGAGCATCTCGGGCGGCTCGATGCGCGCCGCCGCGAGACCGTGCCGGCGAGCGCGCTTGTCGTCGGCGTGCAATGCGGCGGCAGCGACGCGTTCAGTGGCGTGACCGCCAACCCGGCGGTGGGCTTTTGCACCGACCTTCTCGTGCGCGCCGGCGCGACCGTGATGTTCAGCGAGACGACCGAGGTGCGCGACGGCATCGACCAGCTGACGGCGCGCGCCGCCTCGCCGGAGATCGCCGACGCGTTGATCCACGAGATGGCCTGGTACGACGCCTATCTCGGGCGCGGCCAGGCCGATCGCAGCGCCAACACGACGCCGGGCAACAAGCAGGGCGGCCTCTCCAACATCGTCGAGAAGGCGATGGGGTCGATCGTCAAGAGCGGCAGCGCGGCGATCTCGGGCGTTCTCTCGCCGGGCGAGAGGCTGCGCGATCGCGGCATCGAGCGCGGCCTGGTCTACGCGGCAACGCCGGCGAGCGACTTCATCTGCGGCACGCTGCAGCTTGCCGCCGGCATCAACCTGCATGTCTTCACGACCGGCCGCGGCACGCCCTATGGCCTGGCCGAGGTGCCGGTGATCAAGGTCGCGACGCGCAGCGAGCTGGCGCGCCGATGGCACGACCTGATGGACGTCAATGCCGGCCGCATTGCCGACGGCACGGCGACGATCGAGGAGGTCGGCTGGGAGCTGTTCGGCCTGATGCTCGACGTCGCAAGCGGCCGAAAGCAGACCTGGGCCGAGCGCTGGAAGCTGCACAACGCGCTGGTGCTCTTCAATCCGGCGCCCGTGACATGACATCGGTCTCGCACACCCGGCGCTACCATCCTTGCATGGCTCAGCAGCACGTCAGCGACCCGGTGCCGGTCGCGCCCCGGCGATGAACTACTCGTTCCAGTTCGGCGCCGTCTTTGCCGCCTGGCCGCTTCTGCTCGAGGGCACCTGGAAGACGATCGAGCTCTCGTTTCTCGCCATGCTCGGCGGCCTCGCAGTGGCGATCGTCTGCGCCTGGGCGAAGACGGGCGGCCCGGCGCCGCTGCGCTGGCTGGTCAACGCCTACATCGAGCTCATTCGCAACACGCCGTTCCTGGTCCAGCTGTTCTTCTTCTTCTTCGCGCTGCCCGCGGTCGGGCTGCGCTGGTCGGCGCACACGGCGGCCCTGACGGCGATGGTCGTCAACCTCGGCGCCTACGCGACCGAAATCATCCGCGCCGGCATCGAGGCGATTCCGAAAGGCCAGATCGAAGCCGGCCTCGCGCTCAACCTGAAGGCGCACCAGATCTTCCGCTTCGTCGTCCTCAAGCCCGCGCTGAAGGCGATCTATCCGGCGCTCACGAGCCAGTTCATCCTCCTCATGCTGAGCTCGAGCGTCGTCTCGGTGATCTCGGCCGACGACCTGACCTCGGTCGCCTCGAACCTGCAGTCGCAGACCTTCCGCAGCTTCGAGATCTACATCGTCGTGGCAGCGATCTACCTGGCGCTGGCGCTGTCGTTCTCGACCCTGTTCCGGGTCGTCTACCGGCGTGCCTTCAACTACCCCGACCGTCGCTGACATGCGCACCTTCGGCCCCAACGATTTCCTCTACATCCTCGCGGCCGCGCGCTGGACGCTGGGGCTTTCGCTGATCGCCTTCGTCGGTGGCGCCCTCGGCGGCCTCGTCGTCGCGCTCAGTCGCACCAGCGACATCCCGTGGCTGCGCCATGCCTCGGCAGCCTTCATCCAGCTCTTTCAGGGCACGCCGCTCCTGCTGCAGCTCTTTCTCATCTTCTTCGGCGCGCCGGTGCTCGGCTTCGACATCAACCCGTGGGTCGCGGCCGGCGTCGCCCTCGTGCTCAACAGCAGCGCCTTTCTCGGCCAGATCTGGCGCGGCTGCATCGAGGCCATCCCGCGCGGCCAGCGCGAGGCTGCCGATTCGCTGAGCCTGTCTTATCGCGACCGCATGCGCGACGTCATCCTGCCGCAGGCGGTGCGCATTGCCGTCGCGCCGACGGTCGGCTACATGGTGCAGATCATCAAGGGCACGTCGCTCGCGGCGATCATCGGCTTCACCGAGATCACACGCGCCGGCCAGATCATCAACAACGCCACCTTCCAGCCGCTGATCGTCTTCAGCGCCGTCGCGGCGATCTACTTCGCGCTGTGCTGGCCACTCTCGCTCGTCGCGGCCGGCATCGAGCGCCGGCACCGCAAGGCCTTGGCCCGCTGACCCGCAGGGCGCGCCGATTGCCGCATCATCGCTTCACTCACAAGCAGGAGACCACGTCATGATTCGATCCCCCCAACGGCGCCGCTTCGCGATCGGCGCAGCGAGCGTCGGCCTCGCCGCCGCTTTGCCCGCGTGGCTCGTCACCGCCCGGGCGCAAAGCGTCGACGAGATCAAGAAGAAGGGTGAGCTCGCGGTCGGCCTGCTGGTCGACTTCCCGCCCTACGGCACGGTCAACAGCAGCAACGAGCCCGACGGCTACGACGCCGACGTCGCCCGCCTGCTCGCCAAGGACTGGGGCGTCAAGCTCAAGCTGGTTCC
>JBDTJD010000122.1:0-9990 GCA_039935975.1 Caldimonas sp. | reverse complement strand
CGCCGCTGTCGGTGAGGATCGGCCGCGTCCAGCCTTCGAAGCGGTGCAGGCCGCCGAACTTCGAGATCACGTCCATGCCCGGCCGCAGCCAGAGGTGGAAGGTGTTGCCGAGGATGATTTCGGCGCCCATCGCCTCGAGCGAGGCCGGCGCCACCGCCTTGACGCTGCCGTAGGTGCCGACCGGCATGAAGACCGGCGTTTCGACCGTGCCGCGGCGCAAGGCCAGACGGCCGCGGCGGGCGTGGCCGTCGGTGGCGAGGACGTCGAAGGACAGCATCAGCGGATTGTCGCGGCCGCGCCGGAGGGTGCCGGATCGCGCACCAGCATGAGCAGCGATCGGTTGCGATCGTCGACGACGAGCATCCGCCCGGCGCCGTCGATCGTGAAACCGGCCGGTGCGCCGAGCGGATGGCCCTTGCCGAGCGCCGACCAACCGTCGACCCAGACGCGCGGCGCGCCGGTCGGCCGGCCGCTCGCGTCGAGCGCGAAGCTTGCGATCCGGTGTCCGCCGACGCGGTAGCCGTGCCATGCGACGACGAGCTGGCCGGCGAAGGCGTTCTTCGCGCCCGCCGGCACGGCGAGCATCTGCAGCGGCGCGGCGTGGGCGGGCCAGAGCCGCGCCGGCGCCTCGGTCTTCGCACAATCGGCGCGGCCTTCGTAGCCGCGTGCCACCTGCTTCGCGCCGACGCAGTACGGCCAGCCGTAGTTCGCCCCGGCGACGACACGATTGAGCTCTTCGTTCGGCGCGTCCTCGTCGCGGTAGTCGATCGAGTTCTCGCCTTGCAGCAGTACGCCCGGCGATGCGACCCAGGCGAGCGCAAGCGAGTTGCGCAGGCCGGTCGCGTACGGCTTGAACGACTGCACCGTCGACGCGGGCCCGCCGAGCAGGGCCTGATACACCGCGGCGCGCGGACTAGGCCCCTCGAGATCGGGGCACGGCAAGGGCAGCGCGCCCTTCGCATCGCGGCACGCGTCGCTGCTCGAGCCGACGTTGACGAACATCCGGCCTCCTGGCGCGAAGGCGATCTCCTTGAGCGGATGGGCACCGTCGTCGGGAAGGTGGTCGAGCACGGTCTCGGGCGCGAGCGGCAGCGCCGGCTGCGTGCGCCAGATCCGACCCGCCTCGCCGACGTAGACCTTGCCGTCGGGCCCGCTCGCGAGGCCGAGCGGCCGGTCGAGCCGGTCGGCGATCACGGTCAGGGCGACCGGCCGCACCGGCCGCGTCGACGGCAGGTCGAACTGCAGCAGGCGGCCGCGCCTGGGTTCCCAGCTGCCCATGTCGACGAGCCAGAAGCGGCCGGGCGCGACTTCGAGGACGCGGCGCGGGAAGAGCAGGCCGTCGCTCGCATCGGCGACGAGCGCGACACACCAGCCGGCCGGGACGACGAGGTCGACGCGCGGCAAGCCGGCGCACGTGCCTGCGGTCGCGTAGCTCGCGCCGCGGGCGAACGTCGGCACGGCGAGAACCGTCGCCGCCAGGGCCGCGGCAACGAAGGCGCGGCGCGAGGTCCCGCCCGCGCGCGCCGCCGTCATCGCGCGCTCTCGTCGCTGCGCGCCAGGAGCATCGCGTCGCCGTAGCTGAAGAAGCGATAGCGCGCCGCGATCGCATGCGCGTAGAGCGCACGGATTCGGGCGTGGCCGGCGAGCGCCGAGACGAGCATCAGCAGGGTGCTCCTGGGCAGGTGGAAGTTGGTGAGCAGCAGGTCGACGACACGAAACCGGAAGCCCGGCGTGATGAAGAGATCGGTCTCGCCGGAGGCAGGCGCGAGCGCATCGGCGCCCCCTCTCGACGCGGCCGATTCGAGCGCGCGCAGGCTGGTCGTGCCGACCGCGACGACGCGTCCGCCGCGCGCTCTCGTCGCCGCGATCGCCTGCGTCGCGGCGACGCCCACCTCGAAGCGCTCGCTGTGCATGACGTGGCCTTCGATGCTCTCGCCGCGCACCGGCAGGAAGGTGCCCGCACCGACGTGCAGCGTCACCGCCGTGCGCTCGATGCCGCGCGCGGCGAGCGCGGCGAGCAGCGCCTCGTCGAAGTGGAGCGCCGCGGTCGGCGCGGCGACGGCGCCGGGGCGCTCGGCGAATACCGTCTGATAGCGAGCGACGTCATCGCCGCCGTCGGCGCGCTCGATGTAGGGCGGCAGCGGCACGTGGCCGTGGCGCTCGAGCAATCGATAGGGATCGTCCGGGAAGCGCAGCCGAAAGAGCGATCCGTCGTCGCCGGCACGGCCGAGCACCTCGGCGTCGAAGGCATCGGCGAAGCGAACGAGCGATCCCGGCCTGGGCGACTTGCTCGCGCGCACGTGGGCGAGGACGACGCCGTCGGGCTCGACCCGCTCGACCAGCGCCTCGACCGCCCCGCCGCTCGCCTTGGCGCCAAAGAGGCGCGCCTTGATCACGGCGGTGTCGTTGACGACGAGCAGGTCGCCGGCACGCAGCAGCGCGGGCAGGTCGCGAAACGTGCGGTCGACCGCGACGTCGGCCCGACCGTCGAGCAGGCGCGAGGCGCTGCGCTCGGCCATCGGCTGCTGGGCGATCAGCTCGGGCGGAAGCGCGAAGTCGAAATCGCCGAGGGTCAGGGGCAGGGTCATCGAAGGGCAAAATTCTCCCATGGCCCCTCCTGCGCGGCGCAAACCCGAGGCGAGCGGCGGCGCAGGAGCGCCTGCGCGGTCGGCGCCCGAGCAGGCGCTCGTCAAGCTCGGTCTGGTGCGCGACATCGACCTCGCGCTGCACCTGCCGCTGCGCTACGAAGACGAGACCCGCGTCGTGCCGATCGCGTCGCTCCACGACGGCGAGACCGGCCAGGTGGAAGGCGTCGTCGCCGATTCGAAGATCCAGTTCCGGCCGCGCCGTCAGCTGGTCGTCACGATCGCCGACGACAGCGGCGACCTGGTCCTGCGCTTCCTCCACTTCTATCCATCGCAGCAGAAGACGCTCGCCGCGGGGCGGCGCGTGCGGGTGCGCGGCGAGGCGCGCGGCGGCTTCTTCGGCCTCGAGATGGTCCACCCGGCGTGCAAGGTCGTCACGCCCGAGACGCCGTTGCCGACGTCGCTGACGCCCGTCTACCCGACCACGGTGCAGCTCTCGCAGACCTTCCTGAGGAAGGCGGTTGCCGAGGGCCGCAAGCGCGCCGACCTCGACGAGCACCTGCCCGCCGCCATCGTCCCGCCCGGCCTGCCGAGCCTGCGCGACGCGATCGCCCGCCTGCACGAGCCGGCGCCCGGCCTCGACGCTGCAGCGCTCGAGGACCGGTCGCACCCGGCCTGGCAGCGGCTCAAGTTCGACGAACTGCTCGCCCAGCAGCTCTCGCAGCTTCTTGCCAAGCGCGAACGCGAGCGCCAGCGCGCGCCGCCGCTCGGGTCGACGAGCGGGCGTCTGCACGATGCCTTGCGAGCGACCCTGCCCTTCGCGCTCACCGCGGCGCAGCGCCGGGTCGTCGCCGAGATCGAGGCCGACCTCGGGCGGGCCATCCCGATGCATCGCCTGCTGCAGGGCGACGTCGGCTCCGGCAAGACGGTGGTCGCGGCACTCGCCGCCGCGCGCGCGATCGACGCCGGCTGGCAGTGCGCGCTGATGGCGCCGACCGAGATCCTGGCCGAGCAGCACCTGAAGAAGCTGGTCGGCTGGCTCGCGCCGCTCGGCGTCACCGTCGCCTGGCTCACCGGCAGCAGGAAGGGCAGGAAGCGCGACGAGATGCTGGCGCAGGTCGCCTCCGGCGAGGCCGGCCTCGTCGTCGGCACGCACGCGCTGATCGAGGAGCAGGTGCGCTTCGCGCGGCTCGGCCTGGCGATCATCGACGAGCAGCATCGTTTCGGCGTTGCCCAGCGTCTGGCGCTGCGCGACAAGCTGCACGACCAGGGCGAGCTCGAGCCGCACCTTCTGATGATGAGCGCGACGCCGATCCCGCGGACGCTCGCGATGACGCTCTTCGCCGACCTCGACGTCAGCACCATCGACGAGCTGCCGCCCGGCCGCATGCCGGTCGTCACCCGGCTCTTCGCCGACGCGCGCCGCGACGAGGTCGTCGCCCGCATCCGCGACGAGGCTGCGCTCGGCCGGCAGACGTACTGGGTCTGCCCGCTCGTCGACGAGTCGGCGGCGCTCGACCTCAAGAATGCGACGGCGACGCATGCCGAGCTCTGCGCCGCACTGCCGGGGCGGATGATCGGCCTGCTGCACGGACGCATGCCGGCGGCCGAGAAGGCGGCGGCGATGTCGCTCTTCGCCGGCGGGCAGATCGCCGTGCTGGTGGCGACGACGGTGATCGAGGTCGGCGTCGACGTGCCCAACGCCTCGCTGATGGTGGTCGAGCACGCCGAGCGCTTCGGTCTCTCGCAGCTGCACCAGCTGCGCGGCCGGGTCGGGCGCGGCACGACGGCGAGCGTCTGCGTCCTGCTCTACACCGCGCCGCTTTCCGAGACAGCAAAGGCACGCCTCAAGGCGATGCTCGAGACCGGCGACGGCTTCGAGATCTCGCGTCGAGACCTCGACATCCGCGGCCCCGGCGAGTTCCTCGGTGCGCGCCAGTCGGGCGCGGCGCTCCTGCGCTTTGCCGATCCGGTCGCCGACGAGGCACTCGCAGTCTTGGCGCGCGATGCGGCCGCGCGACTGCTCGACGAAGATCCGGAGGCGGCCCGGCGCCACATCGAACGCTGGCTGGGCGGGCGGGCCGGGTACCTGAACGCCTAGCATCGTCGGACCGCCCCCCGAGGAAGCACCATGCCGCCGATCGATTCGTCAACCGCCCGACCCGACCTCGGCAGCTCCGTCGCCGACCTCGACACGCCCGCCCTGGTGATCGACATCGACGCGATGGAGAGGAACCTCGCGGCGATGGCGGCGTTCGCCCGCGCCCGCGGCGTTCGCCTCCGGCCGCACGCCAAGATGCACAAGTGCGCGGCGATCGCCCGGTTGCAGATCGCCGCCGGCGCGGTCGGCATCTGCGTCCAGAAGACGAGCGAGGCCGAAGCGCTGGCAGCGCAGGGCCTGGGCGACATCTTCATCTCCAACGAGGTCGTCCGGCCCGCCAAGCTCGCACGCGTCGCCGAGCTGGCGCGGCACGTGCGGCTGGCGATTGCCGTCGACTCGGCCGAGGGCGTCGACCTTCTCGCCGAGGCCGCGCGCGCGGCGAAGGCGACGATCTCGGTGTTCGTCGAGGTCGACGTCGGCCACGGTCGCTGCGGTGTCGCGGCGGATGCCGTGCCGGCGCTGGCCGAGCGCATCGTGTCCCATTCGCCGCCGCGCGGTGGCCTCGTCTTCGCCGGGCTGCAGGCCTATCACGGGGCGGCACAGCACGTCGCCGGAGCCGCCGAGCGGCGCGCCGCGTCGCACCGCGCGGCCGCGATCGCGCGCTCGGCGCGGGACGCGGTCGTCGCCGCCGGGATCGACTGCCCGCTCGTCACCGGCGCAGGCACCGGCACCTTTGCCTTCGACGCCGAGGACGGCGTCTGGGGCGAGTGGCAGGTCGGCAGCTACCTCTTCATGGACCGCGACTACGCCGACGTCGCGCCGGCGCCCGGCGCGCCCCGCTTCGAGCACGCCCTCTTCGTGAAGAGCTCGGTCATGAGCCGCAGCGCCGTCCACGTCGTCGTCGACGCCGGCCTGAAGGCCTACGCGACCGACTCGGGCCCGCCGCGCGTGGTCGGCGGTGGCCTGGCGTTCGACAAGGCCAGCGACGAGCACGCCGTCCTGCGCCCGGAGCCAGGCGCGCGGGGCACGGCCTTGCCGTTGCTCGGCGCGACGGTCTGGCTGATCCCGGGCCATTGCGATCCGACCGTCAACCTGCACGACCGCTACGTCGTCGTTCGCGGCGGGCTCGAGAACGGCGTCGTCGAGGCACTCTGGTCGATCGACGCGCGCGGTGCGCTCACCTGAGTCCGCAGCGGGTCGGCTCGTCGCATGCGCTAGCCTTCCGTCATGACCGGGATCGATCGCCGATGACCCTGACCGAGCTGCGCTATGTCGTCGCCGTCGCGCGCGAGAAGCACTTCGGGCGCGCCGCCGAGGCCTGTCTCGTCTCCCAGCCGACGCTCTCGGTCTCCATCAAGAAGCTCGAGGAAGAGCTCGACGTGCGCATCTTCGAGCGCGGCGCCAACGAGATCACCGTGACGCCGATCGGCGAGGAGATCGTGCGCCAGGCGCAGTCGGTGATCGAGGGCGCGGCCGAGATTCGCGAGACGGCCAAGCGCAGAAAGGATCCGCTGAGCGGCCCGCTCTCGCTCGGCGTGATCTACACGATCGGCCCGTACCTGCTGCCCGAGCTCGTGCGCCAGGCGATCGAGCGCGTGCCGCAGATGCCGCTGATGCTGCAGGAGAACTTCACCGCCAAGCTGCTCGAGCTGCTGCGCGCCGGCGAGCTCGACTGCGCGATCATGGCCGAGCCCTTTCCCGACTCGGGCCTGGCGATCGCGCCGCTCTACGACGAGCCGTTCATGGTCGCGGTGCCCCGAAAGCATCCGCTTGCCAAGCGCAAGGCGATCAGCGCCGAGGAGCTGAAGCAGGAAAAGCTCCTTCTCCTCGGCACCGGTCATTGCTTTCGCGACCATGTCCTCGAGGTCTGCCCGGAGTACGCCGCCTTCTCGTCGTCCGACGCCGAGGGCATCAGGAAGACCTTCGAGGGCTCGTCGCTCGAGACGATCAAGTACATGGTCGCCTCGGGCATGGGCATCACGGTCGTGCCACGCCTGTCGGTGCCCGACGAGGATCAGCCGCACATCGCCTACGTGCCGTTCACCAAGCCGGTGCCGACGCGTCGCGTCGTCCTCGCGTGGCGGCGCAGCTTCACGCGCTACGAGGCGATCGCGGCGCTGCGCAACGCGATCTATGCCTGCGAGCTGACCGGCGTGAAGCGCTTGACTTCTTGAGGTCGCTATCCATCGATTAGCCGTATTCGATTGCTCGATTCAATCGACATCGCTACGCTGGCCGCCCGCCCACTTCATCGCGAGACATCATGGCCAAGCAGGATTCTTCCCCGCCCCGGATCAACATCGGCATCGACGCGGCCGACCGCGCGGCGATCGCCGGCGGCCTGTCGAAGCTGCTCGCCGACACGTACACCCTCTACCTGACGACCCACAACTTCCACTGGAACGTCACCGGGCCGATGTTCAACACGCTGCACCTGATGTTCATGGGGCAGTACACCGAGCTCTGGAACGCGGTCGACCCGATCGCCGAGCGGATCCGGTCGCTCGGCCATCCTGCACCGGGCTCCTACGCGCAGTTCGCGCGCCTCAGCTCGATCGACGACGTCCCGGAAGCGCCGCCGAAGGCGCTCGAGATGGTCGCGATCCTGGTCAAGGGCCACGAGGCGGTGGCGCGAACCGCGCGCAGCATCTTCCCGCTGGTCGAAAAGGCGAGCGACGAGCCGACCGCCGATCTGCTGACCCAGCGCCTCGCGGTGCACGAACAGACGGCCTGGATGCTGCGCAGCCTGCTCGAATAGCCCGACCCGGCGACGAGCCGCCGCTCGATCGTCGTGGCGCCTGGCGGGGGGCAAAGTCACGACATCGGCGTGCCGCGGCGTGCCGCGTTCGCCGAGAATCGTGGCCGCCATGTCGAGCCTCGACAAGTTCCTCCTCTTCGTCGCCCTGCCCGGGGTCGTCGCTGCATCGCTGCTCGAGGCGATCGTCCTGGCCCGGCTGCGCTCGTACGACTGGCGCGCCGGCGCGGTCTCGCTGTTCGACCTCGCGGCGCGCATCGGCGTTCAGATCTTCCTGCCGCTCTCGATCGCCACACCGGTCATCGCCCTCGTCTACCGCCACCGGATCGGCGCGATCGCACTCGACGGAGGGGTCGCGCTCCTCGTCCTCTTCGTCGGCCAGGAGCTCTGCTATTACTGGTTCCACCGCGCCGCGCACCGCGTGCGCTGGTTCTGGTGCAACCACGCGGTCCACCATTCGCCGAACGAGCTGAACCTGTCCGCGGCCTACCGAATCGGCTTCCTCAGCCGTGCCACGGGCAGCTCGATCTTCTACGTGCCCCTCGTCTGGGTCGGCTTCGAGCCGCGCGTCGTCTTCACGATGCTCTCGCTCAACCTGCTCTACCAGTTCTGGATCCACGCGGCCTGGATCCCGAAGCTCGGCTGGCTCGAATACGTGCTCAACACGCCCTCGGCGCATCGCGTCCACCATGCCGCCAACCTCGAGTACCTCGACGCCAACTACGGCGGCGTGCTGATCGTCTTCGATCGGCTCTTCGGCACCTACCGCGCCGAGCGCGACGACGTGCCGTGCCGCTATGGCCTGGTCGAGCCGATGACCGGCTACAACCCGGTCCGGATCGAGCTTGCGCAGTGGCAAAAGCTCGGCCGCGACCTGCTCGGCGCTCGCAGCCTTCGTGCCGTCGCCGGCTATCTGGTCATGGCGCCAGGATGGAATCCGGACGGGCCCGGATCGACCACCGAGGAGATGCGCGCCCGCGCCACCGAAGCCGGCGTCTTCAGCGACACCCATCGAGCGAAGCCGGCGTCGCGCGACCATGCCGAGCCCTTGGCGCCGGCTCCGGCCGGCGACGGCGCCGTCGGCCTCTAGCGTTCGCGCAGGCAGGCCGCGCCCGGTGCGCGGACGTTCACGGCGATACTTGCCGCCCCATGACCGAGCTCAGCCCCGAGGTGCGTCGCCGCCGCACCTTCGCCATCATCTCCCACCCCGACGCGGGCAAGACGACGCTCACCGAGAAGCTGCTGCTGTTCTCGGGCGCGATCCAGATCGCCGGCTCGGTGAAGGCACGCAAGGCCTCCCGCCACGCCACCTCCGACTGGATGGAGATCGAGAAGCAGCGTGGCATCTCGGTGGCGTCGTCGGTGATGCAGATGGAGTACCGCGGTGCGGTCATCAACCTGCTAGACACGCCCGGCCACCAGGACTTTTCCGAGGACACCTACCGCGTCCTCACCGCCGTCGACGCGGCGCTGATGGTGATCGACGCGGCCAACGGCGTCGAGCCGCAGACGCGCCGCCTGCTCCAGGTCTGCCGCGCGCGCAACACGCCGATCCTCACCTTCGTCAACAAGATGGACCGCGAGGTGCAGGAGCCGCTCGTGCTGATGGACGAGATCGAGCGCGAGCTCGGCATGAGCGTCGTTCCGTTCACCTGGCCGGTGGGCATGGGCAAGCGCTTCCACGGCGTGCTCGACCTGCGCGCCGAGCAGATGCGCGTGTTCTCGCCGGGCGAGGATCGCAAGGGGGCGGACGACGAGATCCTCGCCGGCCTCGACAACGCCGAATACGCGCAGCGCTTCGGCGAGGAATACGTCCACGCCAAGAACGACATCGACCTCCTGCGCGAGGCCGCGCCCGAGTTCGACGAGGCCGCCTTCCTCGCCGGCCGGCAGACGCCGATGTTCTTCGGCTCGGCGATCAACAACTTCGGCGTGCGCGAGGTGCTCGACGCGCTCGTCGACCTCGCCCCGCCGCCAGGCAGGCGCGCTGCGATCCAGCGCATCGTCGAGCCCGACGAGAAGAAGTTCAGTGGCATCGTCTTCAAGATCCAGGCGAACATGGACCCGGCCCACCGCGACCGGATCGCGTTCGTGCGCGTCGCCTCCGGCCACTTCGAGCGCGGCATGCGCCTGAAGGTCGTGCGCTCAGGCAAGGAGCTGCGCCCGAACACGGTCGTGAGCTTCCTCTCGCAGCGGCGCGAGCTGCTCGACGAGGCCTACGCCGGCGACATCATCGGCATCCCGAACCACGGCGTGCTGCAGCTCGGCGACACGCTCACCGAAGGCGAAGCGCTCCAGTTCACCGGGCTGCCGTTCTTCGCCCCGGAAATGTTCCGCTCGGTCGAGGTCGCCGATCCGCTGCGCAGCAAGCAGCTGCGCGCCGGCCTGACCCAGCTCGGCGAGGAAGGCGCGATCCAGGTGTTCCGCCCGGTCGCAGGCTCGGTGCTGCTGCTCGGCGCCGTCGGCCAGCTCCAGTTCGAGGTGGTCGCGCATCGGCTCGAGCACGAGTACGGCGTCAAGGCGCGCATCCTGCCGTCGCGCTTCCAGGT
>JBDTJD010000121.1:0-13496 GCA_039935975.1 Caldimonas sp. | reverse complement strand
GAAGACACGCGCGTCGAGCAGATGCTCGAGCTCCTGGCGCGACTCCGAGCCGATCCGCTTGAGCCGCTCGCCGCCGGTGCCGATGATCATTCCCTTGTGGGCGTCGCGCTCGACGACGATGGTCGCGGCGATTCGACGCAGCGCGCCCTCCTCCTCGTACTTGTCGATGATCACGGTAGAGGTATAGGGCAGCTCGTCGCCGGTGAGGCGAAACAGCTTCTCTCTTACGATCTCGGCGGCGAGGAAACGGTCGCTGCGGTCGGTGAGCGCGTCCTCGCCGTAAAGCCAGGGCTGCTCGGGCAGGTACGGTTCGACGATCCCGAGCAGCCGGTCGGCGTCGGCGGATTTCTGCGCCGACAGGGGCACGAACTCGGCGAAGTCGTGCTTCGCCTGCATCTGCTGGAGCCAGGGCGCGAGATCCGACCGGCGCGCGATCGTGTCGAGCTTGTTGGCGACGAGCAGCACGGGCTTGTCGCCCCGCAGCAGCGCGAGCACTGTCTCGTCGGCGGGACCGAACCGTCCCGCCTCGACGACAAGAAGGACGGCGTCGACGTCGGCGAGCGTACCTGTCACGGCGCGATTGAGCGAGCGGTTGAGCGCCGCCGCATGCTGGGTCTGAAAGCCCGGCGTGTCGACGAAGACGAACTGTGAAGCGCCTCGGCTACGGATCCCGGTGATGCGGTGGCGCGTCGTCTGCGCCTTGTTCGAGGTGATGCTGATCTTCTGCGCGACGAGGGCGTTCAGCAGCGTCGACTTGCCGACGTTGGGCCGGCCGACGATGGCGACCAGGCCGCAACGCTGCGGCGACTCGGTGGCGGACTCGTCGTTCAATTCGGCAGCGCCGGGACGATCAAGAGCGAAGCGGGCTTCCGGGCTGATCGCTCGCGCGCAGCGCGTCGAGCATCCGCCGTGCCGCTTCCTGCTCAGCCGTGCGCCTGGACTTTCCCTCACCGGTCTCGGCCAGGCTCAGCGCGGGCACGGCGCATTCGACCTCGAAGGTCTGCGCATGCGCCTGGCCACGCGTGGCGGTGATGCGGTAGCTCGGCACGGCGATGCGCCGCGCCTGCAGCCATTCCTGGAGCTCGGTCTTGGCGTCCTTCGCCCAGTTCGCGACCTCGGTGGTCTCGATGACTTCGCCGAACAGGCTGTGCACGAGAGCCCGGGCGGCCTGCAGGCCACCGTCGAGAAAGGTCGCACCGATCAGCGCCTCGAGCGCGTCGGCCAGGATCGATGCCCGCAAGGCGCCGCCGCCGCGCGCTTCCCCCTCGCCCAGCCGCAGCGACTCGGGCAGGCCGAGCTGGAGCGCGGCGCGGTGCAGGCTGTCCTCGCGAACGAGATGGGCGCGCACACGGGTGAGATCGCCCTCGTCGGAATTGCCGAGACGATCGAAGAGCAGGCTCGAGACGACCAGGCTCAGGACCGCGTCGCCGAGAAACTCAAGCCGCTCGTTGTGATCGGCACCGAAGCTGCGATGGGTCAGTGCGCGCTGCAGGAGCGCGGAATCGCCGAACCGGTAGCCGATGCGTTGCTGGAGGGCGACGAGTGGAGAGTCCATGAGAGGAGCAGTGTGCCCGTGTTCACGACCTCGCAGCGCCGCAGGGTCTAGTTCGATCGACCCTCGAACTTGATCAGGAGATACACCGGCTTCAGAAGCTCGATTTCCTTGTCGTACGCGAAGGCGACGACGACCTTCTCGTTGTCCTTCGTGATGATCAGATCCTTGCTGCTGATCGAGGTGATCGAATACTCGATGTCCTTCTGACGCTCGAACGCAGCGCGAATCTCGGGCACGGTGGTGCCCTCGGTGGCGATCTTGTTGACCGTGCGCTTGATCGTGAAGTACTCGTTCAGCGTCGGCAGGACACGCATGCCGATGAGCGCGAGAAAGCCGATGATGACGGCCCAGAAAAGCAGCCCGAACAGGGTCACGCCGCGCTGGCGTCGTGCTGTGTCGCCTCGAACGAACATCCGCCCCCGTCCTTCCCCGGCCGCTCGGGCCCTATCGGAACGACCCGATCCGCTTCAGATCGCCGAAATTCATCCAGACATAGAACGCCTTGCCGATCACGTTCTCGTCGGGGACGAAACCCCAATATCGGGAATCAAGCGAGTTGTCGCGGTTGTCGCCCATCATGAAGTAGTTGCCGGCCGGCACCTTGCAGGCCACCCCGTCGGCACTGTAGCGGCAGTTCTCTCGGAACGGAAATTGATTGCCGTCCTGGCCTCCGAAAAAAGGCGTGGACTGAGGATTAATGAGGATGCCGTGCTCGACGTTGCCGAGCTTTTCCTTGAACTCGGGCGAATAACGGCGCGCTTCCTCGTCGTAGAAGCCCGGCGGCGGCATGGGCTCGGTCGGCACGAGCTGGCCGTTAAGGAACAGCTGCTGGTTGCGGAACACCACTTCGTCGCCCGGAACGCCGACGACGCGCTTGATGTAGTCCGTGCTCGGGTCTTTCGGGAAGCGGAAGACCATCACGTCACCGCGCTCGGGGTCGTGGTTGTCGATGATCTTCTTGTTGATGACCGGCAACCGGATGCCGTAGTGGAATTTATTGACCAGGATCAGGTCGCCGACGATGAGCGTCGGCATCATCGATCCGGACGGGATCTTGAAGGGCTCGAACAGGAACGAGCGCAACAGGAAGACGACAAGGATCACCGGAAAGAGTCCGGCCGTCCAGTCGAGCCACCACGGCTGCATGAGAAGCACCTGGCGCGTTTCGGCGACGTTGTCATCAACGCGGGAAATGCCTTGGCGAGTGAGCTGCTCGCGTCGTGCCGCATCCTGCTGCTCGAAGGTCGCGACAGCGGCGATGCGCCTGGGTGCGAAGTAGAACCGCTCGGCCAGCCAGTAGACGAACGTGACGACCGTAAGAACGAAAAGAACGAGGGAGAAGTTGCCCGACCAGCGGTTGAAGTACCAGCCGAGGCCGAACACGGCCAGACAAGCGTAGAGCAATCCGGTCAGCAAACCCATCAGTCGTCCACCTGCAGAATGGCCAGGAACGCTTCCTGCGGCACCTCGACGGAGCCGATCTGCTTCATGCGCTTCTTGCCGGCCTTTTGTTTTTCGAGCAGCTTTTTCTTGCGCGAAATATCGCCGCCATAGCACTTGGCGATCACGTTCTTGCGCAGGGCCTTGATTGTCTCACGCGCGATGATGTTGGCTCCGATCGCCGCCTGGATGGCAACGTCGTACATCTGCCGCGAAATCAGCTCGCGCATCTTCGAGACGACGGCGCGCGCGCGGAACTGGCTCTGGCTGCGGTGAACGATGATCGAGAGCGCGTCGACCTTCTCGCCATTGAGCAGGATGTCGACCTTGACGACATCGGCGGCACGGTATTCCTTGAACTCGTAGTCCATCGACGCGTAGCCGCGCGAGACGCTCTTCAGCTTGTCGAAGAAATCGAGGACGATCTCGGCCAGCGGCATCTCGTAGGTGAGCAGCACCTGGCGGCCGTGATAGGCCATGTTCTTCTGCTCGCCGCGCTTCAGGTTGGCCAGCGTCATCACCGGCCCGACGTGCTCCTGCGGCATGTAGAGATGGACGGTCACGATCGGCTCGCGGATCTCGGCGACGCGGCCAAGATCGGGCATTTTCGAAGGATTCTCGATCTGGATCGTCTCGCCGCTGTTGAGGTGGACCTCGTACACCACCGACGGCGCGGTCGTGATCAGGTCCTGGTCGAACTCGCGCTCGAGCCGCTCCTGGACGATCTCCATGTGGAGCAAGCCGAGGAATCCGCAGCGAAAGCCGAAGCCGAGCGCCTGGCTCACTTCGGGCTCGTAGCGCAGCGACGAGTCGTTGAGCTTCAGCTTCTCGAGGGCATCGCGGAGCTGGTCGTACTCGCTCGCCTCGGTCGGATAGAGGCCGGCGAAGACCTGCGGCTGGATCTCCTTGAACCCGGGCAGCGCCTCGGTCGCGACGCCGGCGTTGTTCGGAAGCTTCTTCTCGAGGGTGATCGTGTCGCCGACCTTGGCCGCCTGGAGCTCCTTGATTCCGGCGATCAGGAAGCCGACCTCGCCGGCCGAGAGTCGCTCGCGGGCGATCGACCGGGGCGTGAAGACGCCAAGCTGGTCGGCGCCGTAGACGGCGTCGCTGGCCATGAGCCGGATCCGCTCGCCGCGCAGGAGCTGACCGTCGACGACGCGCACGAGCATCACGACACCGACGTAGTTGTCGAACCAGGAGTCGATGATCATCGCCCTGAGCGGTGCATCGGGTCGGCCGCGCGGCGCCGGCATGCGGTGCACGACCGCCTCCAGGATCTCGTCGATCCCCTCCCCGGTCTTCGCGCTGCAGGGAATCGCGTCGTCGGCGTCGATGCCGATCACGTCCTCGATCTCGGCCCGGGCTCGCTCCGGGTCGGCCTGCGGCAGGTCCATCTTGTTGAGCACCGGCACGACCTCGACGCCGAGGTCGAGGGCGGTGTAGCAGTTGGCGACGGTCTGCGCCTCGACCCCCTGACTCGCGTCGACCACGAGGAGTGCTCCTTCGCAGGCCGACAGCGACCGGCTCACTTCATAGGAAAAGTCGACATGCCCCGGCGTATCGATCAGGTTGAGCTGGTAGGTGAGGCCGCTTTTGGCGGTGTAGCTCAGGGCCGCCGTCTGGGCCTTGATGGTGATCCCGCGCTCGCGCTCGATGTCCATCGAGTCGAGGACCTGCGCCTCCATCTCGCGATCCGACAGGCCGCCGCAGCGCTGGATCAGGCGATCGGCAAGGGTCGACTTGCCATGATCGATGTGCGCGATGATCGAAAAATTGCGGATCAGATCCATGTCTACTTCGTGGGCGGAAGGCGTCGAACTCGAGTCACAACGGCGCAGTCGTTGCATCGAGGCTCGCTTCGCGGAGCAAACTCAAGCGTGACGAAGCCACCCGGAGGGAGACAAAAAAAAGGCACGTCGAACTAATGACGCGCCTTCCAACAAAACGTTTGGCAACTGCTTGTTGGGATTTCATTGTAGTCAAAACGTCGGTCGCGCAACCCGCGCCACGACTTGATTTCTCTGCGTTGCAGCGCGCCAACAGAGAATCTGTCCACAGGTTATCAACAAAGTCCTGTGGATGGCCTGGGGGCAATTTTCCGTCCGCCAGGCGCTCCCGCCTGGACTGCATCGACAACGCAGTCCCTATTAGTGAAAAGACAGAAGTCGCGTCTTTCCGCTATTGTAAGTATGCGCACGCTGACATCGCTCGATTCACTTGACCGGTCGAACGATGGCGAACCTGGCAACGTCCCCGCTGCGGATCAGGAGGGTGACGGGCTTGGCCTTGTCGAGCTTGGCGATGACCGCCTCGAACTGCTTGGCACTCGTGATCTCGACGTTGTCGACCGTCGTGACGATGTCGTTTTCCTTGATCCCGGCGCGAGCGGCCGCCCCTTCCGAGGTGTCGACGTGGACCCCGCCCTTGACCTTCGAGTCGCGCTTCTGCGCCTCGGTGAGATCGGAAACGCCGAGCCCTAAGCTGCCGGCCGGCGCCGGCGCCTTCTCGCGATCGGGCGCCTTGCGCGCCACGACGCGCTCCGGCTCCAGCTCGGCGACGACGACGCCCAGGTCGCGCATGCTTCCCCGGCGAAAGACCTGCAATGTCGCCTTCGTGCCGGGCTTGATGGCCCCGACGATCCGTGGCAGGTCGACCGAGCCCTCGACCGCACGGCCGTCCACCTTGGTGATGATGTCGCCTGCCTCGACCCCGCCCTTCTCCGCAGGCCCACCCGCCTCGACCGATCGCACCATCGCCCCGGACGGCTTGCCGAGACCGATCGACTCGGCGATCTCGCGCGTGACGCGCTCGATCACCACGCCGATCCGGCCGCGGACCACGCGCCCGCTGACCCGCAGCTGCTCCGACACCCGAATCGCCTCGTCGATCGGGATCGCGAAGGAGATGCCCATGTAGCCGCCCGAGCGGCTGTAGATTTGCGAATTGATGCCGACGACCTCGCCCCGCATGTTGATGAGCGGGCCGCCGGAGTTGCCCGGGTTGATGGCGACGTCGGTCTGGATCAGCGGCAGGAAGCTGTCGGTGTCGCGCGACTTCGCGCTGACGATGCCCGCCGTCACCGAGTTCTCCAGGCCGAACGGCGAGCCGATGGCGATCACCCATTCGCCCACCTTCAGCTTGTTGGGGTCGCCGACGCGGACGAACGGCAGGCCGGTTGCCTCGATCTTCACCAGGGCGACGTCGGAGCGCTTGTCCGAGCCGATCGTCCGGGCCTTGAACTCGCGCTTGTCGGGCATCGTCACGATCACCTCGTCGGCGCCTTCGACGACGTGAGCGTTCGTCATCACGTAGCCGTCGCCGGTGAGGATGAACCCCGAGCCGATGCCGCGCTGCTGCGGCTCGCCCTCGCCATCGGGCGTTCGCGGGCCGGGCCGGTTGGGGATCTGCGGGATCGGGATGCCGCGACGCCGGAAAAAGTCCAGCATGTCCTCGTCGAGCTCGCCTGAGCCACCGCGCGCGGCCCGCGCGCGCTCGGTCGTTCTGATGTTGACCACCGCCGGGCCGACCTTGTCGACGAGGTCGGTGAAGTCGGGCAGGCCCTGGGCGTGCGCCGGCGCAGCCACGGAGACGACGGCGCCGAGCAGCAACGCCGCGGCGCCCTGCCTAAAGCATTGCACGGGGAAACGTGAAGAGGTCGTGGAAAGCGGCATGTGTTCAGGTCGAGGCGAAACGGTGGAAAGGCGATGTGCGAGGGGAGCGGGAGCGTGCTCGCGAGGCCGCTAGCCTAGGGCTTTCTTCGTTCCAGCGCAGCGGCGAAGATGCGAAGCGTCGCAGGCGGCGTGTCCCCGACGATCGTCACCCACCAGTCGCCGTGGCGCTGCGACAGGGTCGAAGTCGCGCCGAGAGCGACGAAAACCGGCTTGGGATGGTGATCGGCGCGGTAGGGCTCGATGAACACCGACACGTAGGTCAGGCCGTCCGAGTAGATGCTCTGGATCACCGGCGGCGACGGCGAGGCGACGTCGTCGGGCGCCTCCATCTGCCGGCTGACGCAGCTCACCTGGCGAAAGCCCGGAGCGACCTGCTTCATCGTCCAGCCCTCGACTTCGAGTCGAGTGGGGGTGAGAACGGGCTTGACGACCCGAAAGCCGTCGAGCTTCCTCATCGCGCGGAGCACGCTCTCGGGCTGCGGCCGCACGCCGATCATCACTTCGGAGAACGCCGAGGTCTCGAGCACCTCGCCTCGCTCGCCGACCACCTCGGCCCGCAAGAGAAGCCCCGAAGCGTGGTCGGCCCAGAGTCGATAGCCATAACGGTGGGAGTCGCGCGCCCGGATCGCCAACACGTCGGCCTCGTGGCCGGCGACGCGACCGCTGCCCTCGGCCCGCACGTCGTACCACTCGGCGATGCCATCGTCGCCGCCCTGCAGCAGCGCGGGAAACGAGTTGAGCTGGCCGCGCTGCTCGATCATCGCGACATGGCTGACCGGCCAGATCGTGTGGACGACATCGTTGTGGCGGAATACCTTGCGCTGCCGGCCGTCCAGCGACTCGATGCGCTCGAACTGATTCGGCCCTTCGCAGAAGTGCGCAATCCGCGCACTTTCGACGTTGCCGCCGCCGCTGACGACGAAGGTGCCCTGGAAATTGCGACTGCTGGCTGCCTGGTGGATACGCAGCAGCCAGGCGCGAACGTCGGCCGGGGGCACAGGAGAAGCGGTCTGGGCGCACGCCGGCGCCGCCTGCGCGAGTACCGCCCAGAGCAGCGTCAGGGGCAGGACCGAACGCAGCAGCACGGCGCGCCGCACTATCGCGACGACGAGTCGACCGTGGCGCTGCGCAGGAACGTCGACGGCACGCCGAGTGCGGAGCTGCCGGCAAACTGCTTGTGCGCCACGAGATAGCGATCGAGACGGGCATCGCGGATCAGGGTCTGGTCGGCGATGGTCGCCACCTGCGGAGCGGTGGCCTCCGCGCCCGACTCGAGAGACGTCAGGGTCGGTCGGGCGAGGAGCGCGGGCGAATCGGCGGCCGGGGCTGTCGGCGCGTCGACCAAAGCGACCCGCTCCGGCGAGGGCGTCGTGCCCGGACCGACCAACGCGAAGGTTCCGGCCACAAGCACGAAGCCGGCGGCCACGGCGGAGCCGACGGCCCAGCGCGACCGACGGTGCGACACCCAGCCAGCGGCGGCCGGGACCGTGAGGCTGGCCGGCGCCAGGACCACCGCCTCTTTCGCCAGCCGCGCGCTGACCGCGGCGCAAAAGCGCAGGTCGGCCTGCGCGTCGGAGGCAAGATCGTCGGAGCGCAGGACATCGCCGATCGCGTGCCACGCATGCCACGTGCGGCGAAGCTCGCCATCCGACCGCCAGGCGCCGCAGGCCGCGTCCATGTCGGCGCCCCGGAGCTCGCCGTCGACCAGCGCCGAAAGCTGCTCGCGCCCCGCGTCTTCAAATCTTCCCGTCGACATTTCCGTCTCCAGACTCAAAAAACCCTACTCGCCGCGCGCGACCCCGGCCGCTTCACCACCGCTCGCCTTCGCGAGTGTCGAGCAAGGGCCGCAGGCGCGCCGCAATCGCCTCACGCGCCCGAAAGATGCGGGAGCGGACGGTGCCGATCGGGCAGTTCATGATCTCGGCGATCTCCTCGTAGCTGAGGCCGTCGATCTCGCGCAGCGTGATCGCCTGCCGCAAGTCTTCGGACAAGGCTTCGACCGCAAAGTTCACCGCCGCGGCGATTTGCTTGCTTGCGAGCACCGCTTCCGGGGTGGCGCTGTCGATCGGCTCGTTGTCCATTCTCGGGCCGTCGTCGTCGTCGTCCCGGCCGGCGCGGGCGGATTCCGTGACGAGCGGGTCACGCTTGAGCTCCATCAGCGTCTTTTTCGCCGTGTTGACGGCGATTCGGTAGAGCCACGTGTAGAACGCGCTGTCGCCCCGGAACTGAGGCAGCGCCCGGTAGGCGCGGATAAAGGTTTCCTGGGCGATGTCGGGCACCAGGTCGACGTCGCGGACCATGCGGCCGACCAGCCTTTCGATCCGCCGCTGGTACTTGACGACCAACATCTCGAACGCCTTGACATCGCCCTGCTTGACGCGCTCGACGAGGGGGGCGTCGGCGTCTGGAGCGTTCATTCGGAGACGGGTCCGCTCGCCGCCGCACGATCGGGGGTCACGGGCGGCGGCGAATATACCGCACAGCGCAGGGCGTGCCAGCCGGATTCGAGGCCGCGCCTTTGCACGGGCAGCCAGCGACGCGCACGTCGATGCGGCAGGTCAACGTGGACGAGGGTCAGGAGCATGAAACTGCCGAGGTCGAGGGCCACCGACAGCACGCCCGATTCGATACGCTCGGCCCCGTCACGACGAACGGTGTAGCTCCAGGCGCCGTCGACGGACGACAGCGTGCCGGTTTCGACGCGCATCAGCGACACGGCAGCGACGGCCGATGCCACCGCCAGCGCAGCTGCGGCGACAGCAACGAGAACGGAGCCGCTCACCGGGTTCGCGAGCGCCAGCCCGGCCCAGGCCGCAAGGGTCGCGATCGCGGTCAGCGCCACGCCGAGCACGGCCGCGCGCCAGACACTGAAGTTACGCAACTCGACGGCGCAGGACGGACGCTCGCGCATCGCAGACAGCCCGGCAGCCCGACGATGCGCAGTTCGCGCTCAGATGCGCTTGAACACCAGGGTGCCGTTGGTGCCGCCGAATCCGAAGTTGTTCTTCACGGCGTACCGGATCTTCATCTCGCGCGCGGTGTTGGCGCAGTAGTCGAGATCGCACTCGGGATCCTGGTTGAAGATGTTGATCGTCGGCGGCGAGATCTGCTCCTGCAACGCCTTGACCGTGAACACCGACTCGATGCCGCCGGCGCCGCCGAGCAGGTGGCCGGTCATCGACTTGGTCGAGTTGACGACGAGCTTCCTGGCGTGATCGCCGAAGGCGAGCTTGATGGCGTTGGTCTCGTTGACGTCACCGAGCGGCGTCGACGTGCCGTGGGCGTTCAGGTACTGGACGTCGTCGGCGTTGAGGGCGGCAGAGCGCAGGGCAGCGAGCATCGAGCGCTTCGGGCCGTCGACATTCGGGGCCGTCATGTGAAACGCGTCGGCGCCCATGCCGAAGCCGACCAGTTCGGCGTAGATCCTGGCGCCGCGCCGCTTCGCATGCTCGTACTCCTCGAGCACGAGGACGCCCGCGCCTTCGCCGAGGACGAATCCGTCACGGTCCTTGTCCCACGGGCGCGAGGCGGTCGCGGGATCGTCGTTGCGCGTGGACAAGGCGCGCGCAGCCGCGAAGCCGCCGATGCCGAGCGGTGAGACGGTCGCCTCTGACCCGCCCGCGATCATCACGTCGGCGTCGCCGTGCTCGATCAACCGGCCGGCCATGCCGATCGAATGCAGGCCGGTCGTGCAGGCCGTGACGATGGCCAGGTTCGGGCCCTGGAAGCCGAACATGATCGAGACGTGGCCCGAGATCATGTTGATGATCGAGGCCGGCACGAAGAACGGCGTGATCCGGCGCGGGCCGCGCTTCTCGAGTTCGGCCTTGGTGTCCTCGATCAGCGGCAGGCCGCCGATCCCGGAGCCGACCAGGCAGCCTATGCGCTGGGCTTCCTCTTCGCCGAGCTTGTCGTTCGTGGCCAGGCCCGCGTCGCGCACAGCCTGGATCGACGCCGCCAGCCCGTAGTGGATGAACGTGTCCATGTGACGCGCATCCTTGGCCGGGAAATACTCCTCGACGTTGAAACCCTTCACCTCGCCGGCGAACCGGCAGGCATAGGCCGAGGCATCGAAGCGGGTGATGCCCGCGATGCCCGATCGCCCTTCGACCAGGTTCTTCCAGCCTTCCGCGACGCTGTTGCCGACCGGGCTGATCAAGCCCAGGCCGGTGACGACGACACGCCGCGGGTTCATCGGAGCGATTGCCTGGTAGCGCGCCGCTCAGGCCGCCTTCTGGTGCTTCTGCGCGTAGTCGATCGCGAGCTGGACGGTCGTGATCTTCTCGGCTTCCTCGTCGGGGATCTCGATCCCGAACTCGTCCTCCAGCGCCATCACGAGTTCGACCGTGTCGAGCGAATCGGCGCCCAGGTCAGCCACGAACGCCTTCTCGTTCGTCACGTCGGCCTCGGGAACGCCCAACTGCTCGGCGATGATCTTCTTGACTCGTGCTTCTATGTCGCTCATGACTCCTCCAGGAGTGTGTAAAAAAGTAGACGCGGATTCTAAGGCGCGGGGATGGCGCCGCCCGGGTACCCGGCGCGGCGTCAGGACATCAGCATGCCACCGTTGACGTGCAGCTCCGTCCCGGTGATGTAGCCCGCTTCACTCGAGGCCAGGAACGCGACGGCGTGGGCGACCTCGACGGGCCGGCCGAGCCGGCCGAGCGGGATCTGGCCGAGCAGCGCCGTCTTCTGCGCCTCGGCAAGCGCGTTCGTCATGTCGGTCTCGATGAAGCCCGGCGCGACGCAGTTGACCGTGATGCCGCGGCTGCCGAGCTCGCGCGCGAGAGATCGCGTCATGCCGGCGACGCCGGCCTTGGCGGCGGCGTAGTTCGCCTGGCCCGGATTGCCGCTCGCCCCCACCACCGAAGTGATGTTGACGATCCGGCCGTAGCGCTGCTTCATCATTGGCCGGATCGCGGCCCGGCAGGCGCGAAAGACGGCGGTGAGGTTGGTCGCGACGACGGCATCCCAGTCGTCGTCCCTCATGCGCATCGACAGCATGTCGCGCGTGATGCCGGCATTGTTGACGAGCACGTGGAGCGCGCCGAAGTCACGCACGACGGCTTCGACAGCGGCAGTCACGGCGGCGCCGTCGTTGACGTCGAGGACGATGCCGCGGCTGCCCGGAAAAGACGCGAGCGCTTCGCCGATCGCGGCGGCGCCCGCCTCGGTGGTCGCGGTGCCGACGACGCGAAAGCCCTTCGCGCCGAGGGCCAGCGCGATCGCCCGGCCGATGCCGCGCGACGCGCCCGTGACGAGCGCGACCTGGCTCTCCGGCGGGGTCTCGCTCATTGCAGCAGCGCCTGCGCGGCGGCGAGGCTCGCCGGGTCGGACACCGCGGCGGAGATCGCGTCCGGCTCGACACGCTTGACCAGGCCGGCCAGGACCTTTCCGGGCCCGCACTCGAAGATGTGCGTGACGCCGCGGGCGCGGATCGCCTGCACCGTCTCCACCCAGCGCACCGCACCGAAGGCCTGGCGAAAGAGCGCTTCGCGGATCGCCGACGGCTCGGTCTCGCTCTTCACGTCGATGTTGTCGATCACCGGAATGAACGGCGCGTCGATCGGCGTGGTCGCGAGACGCTCGCGCAGCCGATCGGCCGCGGGCTTCATGAGCGCCGAGTGGAACGGCGCGGACACGGCCAGCAGGAGCGCGCGCTTCGCGCCGGCCGCCTTGAGCAGCTCGCAGGCCCGGTCGACCGCAGCCTTGCTGCCGGCGATCACCGTCTGCTTGGGGTCGTTGAAGTTCGCCGCCTGCACGGTCTCTCCCGTGTCGCGCGCGGCCTGGACGCAGCCGGCGTTGACGGCCTCGGGATCGAGGCCCAGGATCGCCGCCATCGCGCCGGCGCCCACCGGCACCGCTTCCTGCATCGCCTCGGCGCGAAAGCGCACGAGCGGCAGCGCGTCGGCGAAGCTGAGCGCGCCCGCCGCCACCAGCGCGCTGTACTCGCCGAGCGAATGGCCGGCGACGACGGCGGGGGCGTGCTGGGTCTCGTGCAGCCAGGCGCGATAGCAGGCCACGCCGGCGGTGAGCATCGCCGGCTGGGTGTTGGTGGTGAGGTCGAGCTGGTCCTTCGGGCCTTCCCGGATCAGCCGGGCGACGTCGAAGCCGAGCGCCGACGAGGCCTCGACGAGCGTCTCGCGCACGATCGGGTGATCGCCCCAAGCGTCGAGCATGCCGACCGATTGCGAGCCCTGTCCCGGGAAGACGAAAGCGAAGGGAGTCATGGCGAAGCGGCGACGATCATCAGTAGTCGAGCAGGGCGGCGCCCCAGGTGAATCCGCCGCCGACGCCTTCGAGCATCACGGTGTCGCCGCGCTTGATCGTGCCGGCGCGCACCGCATCGTCGAGTGCGAGCGGGATCGAGGCCGCCGAGGTGTTGCCGTGCCGGTCGACGGTGGCGATGAGCTTTTCGATCGGTAGCCGCAGCTTCCTGGCGGTGCTCTGCATGATCCGGATGTTGGCCTGGTGAGGCACCAGCCAGTCGATGTCGGCGGCCGTGCGATCGGCCTTCTCGAGCACCGAGCGCGCAACGCTGTCGAGCACGCTCACCGCCAGCTTGAACACTGCCGGGCCGTCCATCTTCAGGAGCGGATCGCCGAGGATGCGACCGCCCGAGACGTGGCCGGGCACGCAGAGGATGTCGACATGGCGACCGTCGGCGTGCAGCTCGCTCGCCAGGATCCCGGGCGTATCGCTCGCCTCGAGCACGACCGCGCCGGCACCGTCGCCGAAGAGCACACAGGTCGTCCGGTCGGTGAAGTCGAGGATGCGCGAGAACACCTCCGAACCGATGACGAGGGCCTTGCTGGCGAGGCCGGCCTTGA
>JBDTJD010000120.1:0-11596 GCA_039935975.1 Caldimonas sp. | reverse complement strand
CCATCGTCGATGCAGTCACGTCGCGGGTGGCGTGGGTACGGGCCTGCTTCGAGCGAATCTGGTAAGCGTCGCGCAGCTTTTGCTGGGCCAGCGATTCCACCTTCGCGATGAACGCCTCGTCCCGGGCGGGAGCCTGCCAGTCCCACATGGGCTTGCCGGCTTCCTTGACCAGGTCGTTGATCGCGGCGATCGCGACATTGCCCTGCTCGTGGCCGAAGACGACCCCGCCGAGCATGATCTCTTCGCTCAGCTGCTTGGCTTCCGACTCGACCATCAGCACCGCGGCCTCAGTGCCTGCGACGATGAGATCCATCTGCGTCTCGGCCATCTGGGACTTGGACGGGTTGAGGATGTACTGGCCGTCGATGTAGCCGACGCGCGCGGCGCCGATCGGGCCGTTGAACGGGATCCCGGAGAGCGCCAACGCGGCGCTCGAGCCGATCAGCGCCGGGATGTCCGCCGCGACCTCGGGATTGAGCGAGAGCACGTGGATCACGACCTGGACTTCGTTGTAGAAGCCCTCGGGGAAGAGCGGGCGCAGCGGCCGGTCGATCAGCCGCGAGGTCAGCGTCTCGAGCTCGCTCGGACGGCCTTCGCGCTTGAAGAAGCTGCCCGGGATCTTGCCGGCGGCGTAGGTCTTCTCGATGTAGTCGACGGTAAGCGGGAAGAAGTCCTGGCCGGGCTTGGGATCCTTCCGGGCGACGACAGTGGCAAGGACGACGGTGTCGCCGATGCTGACGACCACGGCGCCGCCCGATTGCCTGGCGATCTCGCCGGTCTCGAGCGTGACGGTCTGCTGTCCCCACTGGAAGGTCTTGGTGACCTTGTTGAAGATGCTCATGTCTTGTTCTTCCTTTCGTGACGGGCGCCATTCGGGCGGCGCCTACACCCGGGAACCAGAAGCGAGGGCGTGATGCCATTCCAAGGGTGCTCGCCGACGACGCCGCGAACAACGGTGGAATGACACAGCGACGCCATGAAGCCGCTCGTTCCCATGTGCCCGCGAGCCACCGGTCGATTCCAGTCGGCTGCGGGCCTTCGATACTTCCTACTTGCGCAGGCCGAGTTTCTGGATCAGCGCCGCATAGCGCTGGACATCCGTGTTCTTCAGATAGGCCAGCAGGCTCTTGCGCCGATTCACCATCTTCAGCAGGCCTCGACGGCCGTGGTGATCCTTCAGATGGGTCTTGAAGTGGGGGGTGAGCTCGTTGATCCGGTCGGTGAGCAAGGCGACTTGCACCTCGGTCGACCCGGTATCGGCGGCGCCGCGGGCGTGCGCCTTGACGATCTCGGCCTTGTGTTCGATGGTGGCTGGCATCTCGTTTCCTCGAATGAAACCGAGCGCCGGCGAGATGCGGGGCTGCGGTTTCGGTGTGGACTTGCGATCGCCGGTGAAACCGACCGGCGTCGTGCTGGTTCCGCCGCTTGAGCAGCAGAGCCGATGATTATAGACGCGCGCTGCCGGGCCGGCCGAGCGGCTTCACGCATCCATCAACGCCCAGCGCGGCCGGACATCGAACGCGTGCCCCTCGGTCGGCGCAGCGATGCCGCGCTGCCAGCGCATTCCCGCGGCGAGCGCGATCATGGCGCCGTTGTCGGTGCACAGGCTCATCTCTGGGAAATGCACCCGGGCGCCTCTCGCCTCGCATTCGCGGACGAGTCGTTGGCGTAGCGCTGCATTGGCGCCGACGCCTCCCGCGACGACGAGATGATCGAGCCCCGTCGCCTCGAGCGCCGCGACCGACTTGCGAGCCAGCACGTCGACGATCGCTTCCTGTGTCGACGCCGCCAGGTCCGCCCTCGCCTGCTCGGATGTCGCGTCGATGCGCGAAGCCTGGATGCGGACCGCGGTCTTCAGTCCCGCGAAAGAGAAGTCGAGGTTCGCGCGATTGAGCAGCGGCCGCGGCAGCGAGTGTGAGGACGGATTACCCAACTCGGCGAGCCGGGCCAGCGCCGGCCCTCCGGGATAGCCGAGGCCGAGAAGCTGCGCCGACTTGTCGAACGCCTCGCCGGCCGCGTCGTCGATGGTGTCGCCCAGAAGTTCGTACCGGCCGACGTCCGTGACCTTGAGCAGCTGCGTGTGTCCGCCGGAAACCAGCAGTGCCAGGAACGGGAACGTCGGCGGATCGACCGACAGGAACGGCGAGAGCAGATGCCCTTCGAGATGGTGGATGCCGACCGCGGGTCGCTGCAGTGCGGCTGCCAGCGCACAGGCCACGCCCGCGCCGACGAGCAACGCTCCGGCCAGGCCAGGCCCGCGGGTGTATGCGACGAGGTCGATGTCGCTCGCCGAAAGCCGGCCTCGCGTCAATGTTGCGCGCAGCAGAGGCAGGACGCGGCGGATGTGGTCGCGCGAGGCGAGCTCGGGGACGACGCCTCCGTACTCCGCATGCATGTCGATCTGGCTGTGGAGCTCCTGGGCAACGAGCGTGGGCACGTCGCGGTCGTGCACGCGAACGACCGCGATCCCGGTTTCGTCGCAGGAAGTTTCAATCCCGAGCACATGCACCCGGTCAGTTTAGAGGCCGAGCCGGCTGGACGTCGCGTTTGCCGAATGTTGCAAATATCACGAACGGCTTGCGAAGAATCCTTTCCGTCGCAGCGCAGCCCGGGGTAGGCTCGGCCCCGACGTCGTTCGCTCTTTGCGGGCGACAGCGCCGACACCCGATGAAAGAGTACCGACTCCTCGCCTGGCCCGACTTGAAGGGCGACTATGCGCGCATCGCCTATCGGCGCGCGCTGAGCGAGATGTCGCAGCGCTACCTGAGCCTGCCCAAGCTGGTGGAGATCAGCGGCCTGAAGAAGAGCGAAGCGCGTGCCCTGCTCGAGCTGCTCGACGGTCGCGCCGTTCTCGGCGAGCGCGACACCAGCGCGCCCGATTCGTTCCTCGACTCGATCAGCCCGCTCGGCTGGCTGCGCCGGGCGATGAACGCCAATCACGATCGTCGCTAGCCCCTGGCGTCGGCGACGCCCCTGATCCCGCCCCGCCTGTCGCACTCGTCGCCGAGCGGCGTCAGTGCTTTTCCTTCGCGTGGTTGATCGAGTACTTGGGAATCTCGATCGTGACGTCCTGACGCGCCAGGATCGCCTGGCACGACAGCCGCGAGGTCGGCTCGAGGCCCCACGCCCGGTCGAGCAAATCTTCCTCGCTCTCGTCGGGCTCGCCGAGCGAAGCGAAGCCCTCGCGCACGACGACGTGACAGGTCGTGCAGGCGCAGCTCATCTCGCAGGCATGTTCGATCGCGACGCCGTTCTCGAGCAAGGCCTCGCAGATCGACACGCCCGACGAAGCCTCGATGTCTCGCCCTTCGGGACAGTACTCGGGATGCGGCAGCACCTTGATCACCGGCACGTTCAGATCTCCTCGATCCGGCGGCCGGCGAGTGCCCGGCGGATGCCACGGTTCATGCGCTCGGCCGCGAAGCTCTCGGTCGCGGCCGACAACGCCTTCAGCGCCGCGTCGATCCGGCCCCGGTCGGCATCGGCACGCGCCACGCGCAGCGACTCGCCAGCTTGGTCGATCGCCTCGCGGTCCGAAGCCGACAGCAGGTCGCCGTCGGCCGCCAGGGCCGCGGCGACCGCGGCAAGCAATCGATCGGCGTCCACCTGCACCTCCCGCAAGGCGCGGGCGGCCATGTCCTCCTCGGCGTGGCCGAAGCTCTCGCCGAGCATGCGGGCGATTTCGTCGTCGCCCAGACCGTAGCTCGGACGCACGGTCACGGCCGCCTCGACTCCGGTCGATTCCTCACGGGCGGCGACGCTCAGCAGGCCGTCGGCGTCGACCGTGAACGTCACCCGGATGCGCGCCGCGCCTGCGACCAGCGGCGGCAGGCCGCGCAGTTCGAAGCGGGCAAGCGACCGGCAGTCGGCGACCAGCTCGCGCTCGCCCTGCACGACGTGGATCGCCATGGCCGTCTGGCCGTCCTGGAACGTCGTGAAGTCCTGCGCCCGCGCGGTCGGGATCGGGCTGTTGCGCTCGATGATCCGCTCGACCAGGCCGCCCATCGTCTCGAGCCCGAGCGACAGAGGGATCACGTCGAGCAGCAGCAATCCGTCGGTGCCCTGCTGGCCGGCAAGTGCCTCGGCCTGGCGCGCGGCGCCCAGGGCGACGACCTGATCGGGGTCGAGGTCGACCAGCGGTGCCCGCCCGAAGAAAGCCTCGGTTGCACGTCGAACGAGCGGCATGCGGGTCGCGCCGCCGACGAGGACGACACCATCGAGCTCTGACTTGCCGACCTTGGCGTCGCGCACGACCTGTCGCGTGAGGGCGATGGTCCGCTCGACGAACGGACGGGCGGTGGCTTCGAGGTCTGCGCGGCTGACGGCGATCTCCACGCGAGCCCCCGAGATCACGCAGGCGAACATCGCCTCGTCCGACGTGGAAAGCGCCTCCTTGGCGGCGCGCGCGGCAATCCGTGCGGCGCGTCGGTCACCGGCTTCCGTGGCGACGACGCCGAGGCGGCCGAGCGCCCACTCGGCGACGGCCGCGTCGATGTCGTCGCCCCCGAGGGCCGAATCGCCACCGGTGGCGATGACCTCGAACACGCCACGCGTCATGCGCAGGAGCGAGAGATCGAAGGTGCCGCCGCCCAGGTCGTAGACCGCATAGAGGCCTTCTCTGGCGTTGTCGAGTCCGTACGCGATCGACGCTGCGGTCGGCTCGCTGACGAGGCGCAGGACGCGAATGCCGGCGAGCTCGGCGGCGTCCTTGGTGGCCTGGCGCTGCGCATCGTCGAAATACGCCGGCACGGTGATGACGGCGCCGTAAAGCTCGTCGTCGAAGGTGTCCTCGGCGCGCTGGCGCAGCGTCGCGAGGACTTCCGCCGAGACCTCGACCGGCGACTTCACTCCGGCCACCGTGCGCAGCCGCACCATGCCGCTCGCGTCATCGACGAAATCGTAGGCCGCGCGATCGGACGGCGCGACATCCCCCAGGCCGCGCCCCATGAGGCGCTTCACGGACACGATCGTGTTGTGGGGGTCGGCGATCGAGCCGTCGAGCGCGGCTCTCCCGATCCGGGTCTGTCCGCCGCCGAGATAGCGAACGACGGAGGGCAACAGGACCTCTCCGTCGCGATCGGGCAGGCACTCGGCGACGCCGTTGCGCACCGCCGCGACGAGCGAGTGCGTCGTGCCGAGGTCGATGCCGACGGCGAGCCGACGCGTGTGCGGATCGGGCGACGCGCCCGGCTCGGAGATCTGCAGCAGCGCCATCTCAGTGCTCCAGGGCCGCGAGCCGATCGTCGACGTCGGCGGCGAAGCGCTCGACGAACATCAGCGACCTCACTAGTCGCGCTGCCTCCGCGACGTCGTTCGCGCCGTCAAGCGACGTCTCGAGCTGCGCATAGGCGGCCTTGCGCTCGGCCGCGACTTCCTGCTCGATGCGCTGCAGCTCCGTCGCGGTCGAGGCGTCGTCGAGCGCCTCGCGCCAGGCCATCTGCCGGTCGAGGAAGTCGACCGGCATCGCGGTGTTGTCCTCCGCGCCGATGGGCGCGCCGGCGAGCTCGCACAGGTAGGCGGCGCGCCTGAGGGGATCCCGGAGCCGCTCGTAGGCTTCGTTGACGCGAACCGCCGACTGCATCGCCGCCAGGCGGGCCGCGCTGTCGGCCGCGGCAAAGCGGTCCGGATGAACCTCGGCCTGGAGCGCGCGCCGGCGCGCATCGAGCTCGGCGCGATCGAGCTCGAACCGCCGAGGCAGGGCGAAGAGCTCGAAATCGTCGATGGCGAGATGTGATTTCATCGGAAATGAGAAGGGCCCGCGCTGCGGGCCCATGGAGCCGGACGAACCGCCCTGCTAGACCCGAAACGACTCTCCGCAGCCGCAGCGATCCTTCTCGCGCGGGTTGTGGAACTTGAAACCTTCGTTCAGACCCTCGCGGACGAAATCGAGCTCGGTGCCGTCGATGTACGGCAGGCTCTTCGGATCGACGATGACCTTGACGCCGTGGTCCTCGAAGACGTGATCCTCGGGCGCGAAAGCGTCGGCGTACTCGAGCTTGTAGGCCAGGCCGGAGCAGCCCGTCGTCTTCACGCCCAGGCGAACACCGACGCCCCGGCCACGCTTGCCCAAGTAGCGCGAGACGTGGCGCGCGGCCGATTCCGTGAGGGTGACCGACATCTCAGCCGACCGCCTCCGCCGTCGCCTGCACGGGCGCCGACGCCGAGGCCACGGCGGGATGCTTGGCCCGATAGTCGTCGACCGCCGCCTTGATCGCGTCCTCGGCGAGGATCGAGCAGTGAATCTTCACCGGCGGCAGCGCAAGCTCGGTCGCGATGTGGGTGTTCTTGATCGCGAGCGCCTCGTCGAGCGACTTGCCCTTGACCCATTCGGTGACGAGCGAGCTCGAGGCGATTGCCGAACCGCAGCCGTAGGTCTTGAACTTCGCGTCCTCGATCAGGCCGGTCCGGCTGTCGACCCGGATCTGCAGCTTCATCACGTCGCCGCACGCGGGCGCACCGACCATGCCGGTGCCGACCGCATCGTCGCCCTTGTCGAAGGAGCCGACGTTGCGCGGGTTCTCGTAATGTTCGACGACTTTGTCGCTGTAGGCCATCTTCTTCTCCGGGGTCCGGGCGGCGTCAGTGCGCCGCCCACTGAATGGTGCTGATGTCGATGCCGTCCTGGTACATGTCCCAGAGCGGCGAAAGCTCGCGCAGCCTGGCGACACGATCCTTCAGGGTCGACACCACGTAGTCGATCTCTTCCTCGGTCGTGAATCGGCCGATCGTCATGCGCAGGCTCGAATGCGCGAGCTCGTCGCTTCGGCCGAGGGCGCGAAGCACGTAGCTCGGCTCCAGGCTCGCCGACGTGCAGGCAGAGCCCGACGAGACCGCGATGCCCTTGACGCCCATGATCAGCGACTCGCCCTCGACGTAGTTGAACGACATGTTGAGGTTGTGCGGCACGCGCTGCGTCGGATGGCCGTTCAGGAAAGTCTGCTCGATGCCCGAGAGGCCGTCGACCAGCTTGTTGTGAAGCATGCGGATGCGCTCGATCTCCGTGCCCATCTCCTCGCGTGCCAGCCGGTACGCCTCGGCCATGCCGACGATCTGGTGCGTCGGCAAGGTGCCCGAGCGCATGCCGCGCTCGTGGCCGCCGCCGTGAATCTGCGCCTCGATGCGCACCCGGGGCTTGCGCCGCACGTAGAGCGCGCCGATGCCCTTCGGGCCGTAGGTCTTGTGCGAGGCCAGGCTCATCAGGTCGACCGGCAGCGTGCGCAGGTCGATCGTCACCTTGCCGGTCGCCTGGGCGGCGTCGACGTGAAAGACGATGCCGCGCTCGCGACACATCGCGCCGATGGCAGCGATGTCCTGGATCACGCCGATCTCGTTGTTCACGAACATCACCGAGACGAGGATCGTGTCCTTGCGCAGCGCGGCCTTGAGCTTGTCGAGGTCGAGCAGGCCGTCTTCCTCGACGTCGAGGTAGGTCACCTCGAAGCCCTGGCGTTCCATCTCGCGCATCGTGTCGAGCACCGCCTTGTGCTCCGTCCTGACCGTCACGAGGTGCTTGCCGCGCGTCTTGTAGAACTGGGCCGCGCCCTTGATCGCGAGGTTGTCGGATTCGGTCGCGCCGGAGGTCCAGATGATCTCGCGGGGATCGGCGCCGACCAACGACGCCACTTCCTCGCGCGCCTTCTCGACCGCCGCCTCCGCTTCCCATCCCCACGCGTGGCTGCGCGACGCCGGATTGCCGAAGTGCTCGCGCAACCACGGGATCATCACGTCGACGACGCGCTGATCCACCGGCGTCGTCGCGCCGTAGTCCATGTAGATCGGGAAATGCGGGGTCATGTCCATGAGAAAGGCGCCGTCACTTGGCGAAGGCGGCCCCGAAAGCGAACACCGAGTTCGGCGCCGTGATCTTGATCGGCTTGACGACCGGCTGGGTCGAGATCGCCCGCTTGACCGGGTGCTCCTCGATCGACACGCCCTTGGCGATCTGCTCGTCGACCAGCTTCTTCAAAGACACCGAGTCGAGGAACTCGATCATCTTGGAATTGAGGCTCGCCCACAGGTCGTGGGTCATGCAGCGGCCGGCGTCGTCGCCCATGCAGTTCTCCTTGCCGGCGCAGCCGGTGGCGTCGATCGGCTCGTCGACGGCGACGATGATGTCGGCAACCGTGATCTGCTCCGACTTGCGGCCGAGCGAATAGCCGCCGCCCGGACCGCGCGTGCTCTCGACGAGCTCGTGGCGACGAAGCTTGCCGAACAGCTGCTCCAGGTACGACAGGGAAATCTGCTGGCGGCTGCTGATCGCCGCAAGCGCCACCGGACCCGAATGCTCGCGCAGCGCGAGGTCGATCATGGCGGTGACCGCGAAGCGGCCTTTGGTGGTCAGACGCATGCAAAACTCCTCAAACCGGTGACGGAACGCTGCTTCCAGCGACGGACCGACGAGCTGGCAATTGCCAGGCCATCGGCTCGATTTCCTTACCGAGTGATCTATTCCTACTAATTCACTCAAGTATAAAGGAAGCCGAGTAATTCGGTCGAGATTGAGCCGATAAGTTCCGCTTCAAGAGCGCGACTTCGCCCCCGGCGCAAGGGGCGTAGGAGAACCCGGCGGAAGGGACACGACGTTGTCCGACACGGACGCGCCGAATGCCTGCTCGCGTAGCGTCGAAAGCTCGTCCCGGACGCGTGCGGCACGCTCGAACTCGAGGTTTCGCGCGTGCTCGAGCATCTGCCGTTCGAGCAGCTTGATTCGCTTGCCGAGATCCCTCTCGCTCAGCGCCTCGGCGGCGACGGAGTCGCGGGCCGACTTCAGGTCGTCCTTGGCGCTCTTGTCGCTGTAGACCCCGTCGATCATCTCCTTGATGCGCTTGATCACGCTCGTCGGCGTGATGCCCTCGGCGAGGTTGTGCGCGGTTTGCCTGGCGCGGCGCCGATTGGTCTCGTCGATCGCCAGGGTCATCGAGTCGGTCACGTGGTCGGCATAGAGGATCGCCTTGCCGTTCAGGTTGCGCGCCGCGCGCCCGATCGTCTGGATCAGGCTTCGGCCCGAGCGCAGGAACCCTTCCTTGTCGGCGTCGAGAATGGCCACCAGCGAGACCTCGGGGATGTCGAGGCCCTCGCGCAGCAGGTTGATGCCGACCAGCACGTCGAAGGTGCCCAGGCGCAGGTCGCGCAGGATCTCGACCCGCTCGACCGTCTCGATGTCACTGTGCAGGTAGCGCACCTTGACGCCGTTGTCGGCGAGATAGTCGGTGAGCTGCTCGGCCATGCGCTTGGTCAGCACGGTGATCAGCACCCGCTCGTTCACCTCGACCCGGTCGCGGATCTCCTGCAGCACGTCGTCGACCTGGCGCGTCGCCGGCCGCACTTCGACGACCGGATCGATCAGCCCGGTCGGCCGAACGAGCTGCTCGACGACCTGTCCCGCGTGCTCCTTCTCGTAGGTGGCCGGCGTCGCCGACACGAACACGACCTGGCGCATCTTGGCCTCGAACTCCTCGAACTTGAGCGGCCGGTTGTCGAGCGCCGAAGGCAGGCGAAAGCCGTAGTCGACAAGCGTGGTCTTCCGCGCCCGGTCGCCGTTGTACATGCCGCCGAGCTGGCCGATCATGACGTGGCTCTCGTCGAGGAACATGAGCGCGTCCTTCGGCAGGTAGTCGACCATCGTCGCCGGCGGCGAACCGGGCGGCGCGCCCGACAGGTGGCGTGTGTAGTTCTCGATCCCCTTGCAGTGGCCGATCTCCTGAAGCATCTCGAGGTCGAAGCGCGTGCGCTGCTCGAGCCGCTGCGCCTCGACCAGCTTGCCGGCCTTGACGAGCTCGTCGAGCCGCTCGCGCAACTCGATCTTGATCGTGTCGATCGCCGAGACCACGCGGCCTCGCGGCGTCGCGTAGTGGCTCGCCGGATAGATCACGAAGCGCGGAATCTTCTGGCGGATGCGGCCGGTGAGCGGGTCGAAGAGCGTCAGCGACTCGAGCTCGTCGTCGAACAGCTCGAGGCGGATCGCGAGCTCGCTGTGCTCGGCCGGGAAGACGTCGATCGTGTCGCCGCGGACGCGGAAGGTGCCGCGCGAGAAGTCGGACTCGTTCCTCGTGTACTGCATCCGGATCAGGTGGGCGATCGCGTCGCGCTGGCCGAGCTTGTCGCCGGTGCGCATGATCATCCGCATCTCGGTGTAGTCCTCGGGCGCGCCGATGCCGTAGATCGCGCTCACCGAGGCGACGATGACCACGTCGCGGCGCTCGAGCACGCTTTTGGTCGCCGACAGTCGCATCTGCTCGATGTGCTCGTTGATCGCCGAGTCCTTCTCGATGAAAAGGTCGCGCTGCGGGACGTAGGCCTCAGGCTGGTAATAGTCGTAGTAGCTGACGAAGTACTCGACCGCGTTCTTCGGGAAGAACTCTCGAAACTCGCTGTAGAGCTGTGCCGCCAGCGTCTTGTTGGGGGCGAAGACGATGGCCGGCCGGCCGATCTGGGCGATGACGTTTGCCATCGTGAACGTCTTCCCGGAGCCGGTGACGCCCAGCAGCGTCTGGAACGCGAGGCCGTCGCGGATGCCCTCGACCAGGCCGGCGATCGCGGTCGGCTGGTCGCCGGCTGGCTGGTAGGGCCGGAAAAGCTGGAACGGCGAGCCCGGGTACGTGACGAATTCGCCTTCCGGGTCGGCGGATGGCACTTCGTGGAGCTCCACTTCGGTCGTCGCGTTCATGGCAGATAAAATGGAGCGTTGGCTCGCGCATTCGGCGCGAAACCGATCAGAGTAACGCAAACACGCCGGGCGAAGCGAACCGCGCCGCCCGCCGGCGTCCTGCCCAGATGGCGACCTGCTCCAGTTTTCCAAGGTCGCCGCCGCCTCAAAGGAACGATTCATGTCCTCGCTCTTCGACGCCGTCGAGATGGCTCCGCGCGACCCGATCCTGGGGCTCAACGAGCAGTATCTGGCGGACGTCAATCCCGCCAAGGTCAACCTCGGCGTCGGCGTGTACCTCGACGAGAACGGCAAGCTGCCGCTCCTGCGCTGCATCCGTGCCGCCGAGGAAATGATGATGGAGTCGCCGTCGGCTCGCGGCTACCTGCCGATCGACGGCATTGCCGCCTACGACGCGGCGACCCAGGCGCTCGTGTTCGGCGCCGACTCGCCCGCACGCAAGGAGGGCCGGATCGCGACCGTCCAGGCCGTCGGCGGCACCGGCGGCCTCAAGGTCGGCGCCGACCTGCTCAAGCGCATGACGCCCGACGCCCGCGTCCTGATCAGCGAGCCGAGCTGGGAGAACCACCGCGCCCTCTTCGAAGGGGCCGGCTTCGAGGTCGGCACCTACGCCTACTACGACCCGGTGCGCCAGGGCGTCGACTTCGCCGCGATGCGCACTTCGCTCGCCGCCGCGGCGCCGGGCACGATCGTCGTCCTGCACGCCTGCTGCCACAACCCGACCGGCTGCGACCTCGATCCTGCGCAATGGAGCGAGGTGGTCGATCTGCTTCGCGCCCGTTCGCTCGTGCCCTTTCTCGACATGGCCTACCAGGGCTTCGGCGAGGGCCTCGCCGAGGACGGCAGGGCGGTCCGGCTCTGCCTCGACGCCGGCCTCGACTTCTTCGTCGCTACGAGCTACTCGAAAAGCTTCTCGCTCTACGGCGAGCG